>DATKMJ010000014.1 GCA_035541935.1 Candidatus Binatia bacterium
GCTCGACACGGCCGGCACCGCGAATCGAAAGCAAGGCCGCTCTAAATACGGCGCCAAGCGCGAAAAGAAGAAGTAGTAGATGCCTCGTAAAGGTCCCGCTCCGAAGCGGCAGATTCTCCCCGACCCGCGATTCAACTCGAAAGTGCTCGCACGCTTCATCAATAAGGTGATGCTCTGCGGCAAGAAGTCGACCGCGGAGCACATTACGTATGGCGCGCTCGACATCGTCGCGGAGAAGACCGGCCGCGACCCGATGGAGATCTTCTCGCAGGCGCTCTCCAATGCGATGCCGCTCGTCGAGGTGCGTCCCCGGCGCGTCGGCGGCGCGACCTATCAAGTGCCGATGGAGGTTCGTCCGGACCGGCGCCAGGCGATGGCGATGCGCTGGCTGATCGGCTTCGCGCGCGCCCGCGGCGGACGCTCGATGGAGGAGAAGCTGGCCGGCGAGCTGCTCGACGCCTCGAATAACACCGGAGCCACGATAAAGAAGCGTGAAGACACGCATAAGATGGCCGAGGCCAATAAGGCCTTCGCGCATTATCGTTGGTAATCTGAACTAAACAACGCCATGGCTGCAAGGGAATTTCCGCTCGAACGCACGAGGAACATCGGCATTGCCGCGCACATAGACGCGGGCAAGACGACCTGTACCGAACGCATCCTCTTCTTTACGGGCCGCGTCCACAAGATGGGCGAAGTGCACGACGGCGCCGCCACGATGGACTGGATGGTGCAAGAGCAGGAACGCGGCATCACGATCACCTCGGCGGCGACCGCGACGACCTGGCGCGACACCCGCATCAACATCATCGACACGCCGGGCCACGTCGACTTCACGGTCGAAGTCGAGCGTTCGCTGCGCGTGCTCGACGGCTTGGTCGCCCTCTTCGACTCGGTCGCGGCGGTGCAGCCGCAATCGGAGACGGTCTGGCGTCAGGCGAACAAATATAAGGTTCCGCGCATCATCTTCGTCAACAAGATGGATCGCGTCGGCGCCGACTTCTTCAACGTCGTCGAGAAGATACGCGAACGGCTTGGAGCGCGCGCGGTGCCGATTCAGGTGCCGATCGGCGCGGAAGATAAGTTCCAGGGCGTCGTCGATCTCTTTACGATGAAGAAAGTCGTCTATACCGACGAGCTCGGGTCGACGATGGCGCAAGAGGACGTGGAGGGCGAACTCAAAGAGCTCGCGATGGAGTGGCGCAAGCATCTCGTCGAAGCGATCGCCGAACAAGACGACGAGTTGCTCGAGATGTTCTTCGAGGGTAAAGAGCTGCCGATCGATCGCATGAAGGCGGCGCTGCGCCGGGCGACGATCGAGGGCACGGTGCTGCCGATGCTCTGCGGTTCGGCCTTCAAGAACAAAGGCGTCCAGCCGCTCTTGGACGCCGTCGTCGAGTACATGCCGTCTCCGCTCGAAGCAAAGCCGATCGTCGGCCGCGATCCGAAGTCCGGCAACGAGATTCTGCGCAAGCCCGACGACAGCGAGCCGTTCTGCGCGCTCGCGTTCAAGATCGCGACCGATCCATACGGAAACCTCAGCTACTTCCGCGTCTATTCGGGCGTCCTCAACAAGGGCAGCTACGTGCTGAACTCGCGCACCGGACGCAAGGAGCGGATCGGCAGAATTCTGCGGATGCATGCGAACCATCGCGAGGACATCGACTCGATCGGCGCGGGCGACATCGCGGCGGCGGTCGGGCTCTCCGATACGCGCACCGGCGACACGCTCTGCGACGAGAAGTCCCCGATCGCGCTCGAGTCGATCACGTTCCCGGAACCGGTCATCCACCAGGCGATCGAGCCGAAGAGCAAGGCCGACCAAGATAAGCTTGGGCTCGCGCTCGCGCGCCTCGCGCAAGAGGATCCGACCTTCCGGATGCGCACCGACGAGGAGACGCAGCAGACGATTATCGCGGGGATGGGCGAGCTGCATCTCGAGATCATCCTCGACCGGCTGCGCCGCGAGTTCAAGGTGGACGCGAACGTCGGCAAGCCGCAGGTCGCCTACAAAGAAGCGATCACGAAGACCGTTGAAAAGGAAGGCCGTTTCATTCGGCAGACCGGCGGCAAGGGGCAGTTCGGCGACGTCTGGATTCGGGTCGAGCCGCAACCGCCGGGAACCGGATTCGTCTTCGAGTGGAAGATCGTCGGCGGCGCGGTTCCCAAGGAGTATTCGAAGGCGGTCCAAGAGGGCATCCGCGAGTCCGCCCAGAGCGGCGTCCTCGCGGGCTTCCCGGTGATGGACTTCAAGGCGCAGGCCTTCGACGGCTCGTACCACGAGGTCGACTCCTCGGAGATGGCGTTTAAGATCGCGGCCTCGATGGCGTGGAAGGAGGCGAACCGCGCAGCGGGCCCGATCCTCCTCGAGCCCATCATGAAGGTCGAGGTTACGACGCCCAAAGAGTACATGGGCGCGATCAACGGCGACCTCAGCCGGCGGCGCGGCGCGATCCACGCGACCGAAGAGGCGCCCGGCGGCGCGCAGGTGATCACGGCGCACGTTCCGCTCTCCGAGATGTTCGGGTACGCAACCGATATGCGCTCGGCGACGCAGGGGCGGGCGACGTACACGATGGAGTTCGCCCAGTACGAAAAGGCACCGAAAAGCGTCGAGGAAGAGATCGTCGCAAAGGCGGCCGGCAAGAAACTCGCCCCGGCCTAGCGCCGTTGACAGGCTCGAGCGCGCCTGTTACTATTCCGTGGTTGTGCGCCCTCCCGGAGGGCGTTTTCCCGCGTAAGGCGGCTTAGCCAGGTGGAACGCCTGGACCCGTGTACTTACACCGCACCTTGAGAGGAAGTATGGCCAAGCAAAAGTTCGAGCGCAAGAAGCCGCACGTCAACATCGGTACGACGGGACACGTCGACCACGGAAAGACGACGCTGACCGCGGCGATCATGCATTGCCTTGCAACCGAGGGCCTGGCGCAACAGGTCGGCGTCGACCAGATTGACAACGCGCCCGAGGAGAAAGAACGCGGCATCACGATCGCGATCTCGCACCAAGAGTACGAGACGCCGAAGCGCCACTACGCGCACGTTGACTGCCCCGGCCATGCCGACTACATCAAGAACATGATCACCGGCGCCGCTCAGATGGACGGCGCGATCCTCGTCGTTGCCGCGTCGGACGGCCCGATGCCGCAGACGCGCGAGCACATCCTCTTGATGCGCCAGGTCGGCGTTCCCCGCATCATCGTCTTCCTCAATAAGGTCGACATGGTTGACGACGAGGAGCTCCTCGAGCTCGTCGAGATGGAGATCCGCGAGCTGCTCAACCAGTACGAGTTCCCGGGCGACGACACGCCGATCATTCGCGGCTCGGCGCTCAAAGCGCTGAACTCAAGCGGAAAGAAGGGCGACCCCGACGCGGATCCGATCTTCAAACTGATGGATACCGTCGACGACTACATCCCCGAGCCGCAGCGTGAAGTGGATAAGCCCTTCCTGATGCCGGTCGAGGACGTCTTCACGATCACCGGCCGCGGAACGGTCGGCACCGGACGCGTCGAGCGCGGCCAAGTGAAGGTCGGCGAAGAGGTCGAGATCGTCGGGCTCAAAGAGGAGACGAAGAAGACCGTCGTGACGGGCATCGAGATGTTCCGCAAGCTGCTCGACAGCGGCATCGCGGGCGACAACATCGGCGTTCTCCTGCGTGGCGTGGACCGCAACGAGATCGAGCGCGGCCAGGTGCTCGCGAAACCCGGTTCGGTGAAGCCGCACAGAAAGTTCAAAGCCGAAGTCTACGTCCTCTCAAAAGAAGAGGGCGGCCGCCACACGCCGTTCTTTGCAAACTATCGCCCGCAGTTCTACTTCCGGACGACCGACGTCACCGGCACGATCAAGCTTCCCGACGGCGTCGAGATGGTGATGCCCGGCGACAACATTCAGATGGACGTCGAGCTGATCACGCCGATCGCGTGCGAAGAGGGCCTTCGTTTCGCAATCCGTGAGGGCGGCCGCACCGTCGGCGCCGGCGTCGTCACGACCGTCGCGGAGTGACGAACGGCTAGTGGCGAAGCAGATGATCCGCATACGCCTGAAGGCGTACGATCACAAGGTCCTCGACCAGTCGGCCGAGCGGATCGTCGAGACGGCGAAGCGCACCGGCGCGTTCGTCAGCGGCCCCGTGCCGCTGCCGACCGAGATCAACCGCTTCTGCGTGCAGCGATCGACGAACAACGACAAAAAGTCGCGCGAGCACTTCGAGATGCGGACCCACAAGCGGCTGATCGATATTCTCCAAGCTTCGCCGAAGACGATGGACGCGCTCATGCACCTGGACCTTCCGGCCGGCGTGGACATCGAACTGAAAGCCTAAGTTCGAACGGATTCCAGGCGAGGACGCCCGAAGCGAAGCGCTTCGGGCTTTTTCGTTTCTAAAGGAGCCGTCTTATGGAAGTGAAGTCAACGTATCTCGGGACGATGATCGGACTGGCGACGGTTGCGTTCGGTTTGATCGCGGCGGGCGCGTGGAACAAGTTCATCAGCGACGCGATCGCGCTCTTTCTCAAGCCGGGCAACGGCGTTCTCGCAGAGTTGATCTACGCGGTGATCATCACGATCATCGCGATCGTCGTCGTTCAGGGGCTCGCGAAGCTCGCCGAAAAGGAAGCCGAGCTAACCGCGAGGCTCGGCAAGAAGTCGGAGTAAATCCTTCGACTCCGCTCAGGGTGACACGGTGATGCCCTTCGACTACGCTCAGGATGACATTCCCTTCGACTACGCTCAGCCCTTCGACTACGCTCAGCCCTTCGACTCCGCTCAGCCCTTCGACTCCGCTCAGGATGACATTCCCTTCGACTCCGCTCAGGGTGACACGGTCATGCCGTTCGATTACGTCAGGGTGACATCGATTTTGGCGGTTTGCCGGCCCGGATTTTGAACGCGAGTTCGGGCCGGTGCTGCAGCGGCGGGTAGACGTGCGCGCGGATTTCGAAGCCTTGCTTCTCGAGGCCTAACCGCAGCGCGGCCTGCTGGATTGCGTGCAGGATCGCCGCGTTGAGCGTCTCGTCGGCGACGCCGAGGTCCATGAGACTCTCGACGGCCTCTTTTTTCGACAGCAGCGTTAGCCGAATCTCGCCGGATGCGCGCTGCGACTCATGCTCTTCGTCGACCGGGTCGTGAAAGACGACGACGTGACGGTCTTCGTAGACGATCTCGTTGTCGGCGACGAGCCGCTCCCACTCTTTCGGTTCCTTCGGCCATTGCGGCTCGGCGCCCAGTACGTCGGCCGCGGTGAGCGCTTTGTTCTTACGCGTCATGGCGCGCAGCCTTCACCGTCTCCAAGAGGACGCCTGCCTGCAATCCCGGAAACTCGCGAGCATGACGCAGTGGATCTCAGAGATGATCAGCGGCCCCGCGCAGCGGACGTGGGAGAAGCCCGATCCGCAGCACACGTTCCGCGGCCGGCTCGACGGCACGCGCGCCAAGGCGGACGAGATCGTCTACGAAGACGACGACGTCTTCGCGTTCCGGCACAACATCGACGAGAGCAAAGAAGAGTGGTGGGAGATCCACGTCGTCATCATCCCGAAGAAATGGGTCCCGACGATCCTCGATCTGGGCCTCGGCGATGCGCGAATATGGCACCGGCTGATCGCCGGAATTCAGAAGGTTGCCTTGATCATGGGCCTCTACGAAAAAGGCTTCATGATTCGCATGGGCGTGCTGCCGCCGTACCAGCACACCGAGCACGTCCACATACACATTCTCGCCGGCAAGCATACGTCGCCGGTCGTGGACGGTCCGATGCCGGATGCCGGCTGAGCCGGCCCGCCCTTCGCTCGTCAGCATCGCGCTGACGTTCGCCGCGATCTCGTCGACGGCGTTCGGCGGGGGGCAGAAAGCCAGCATCCGGCAACAGGTTCTCTCGCGCGGCTGGATGGACAACGCGCGGTTCATGGACGGCCTCGAGATCGCCGAGGTGCTTCCCGGGCCGAACATCCTCAACTTGGCGATCTACTGCGGGCAGCGCGCGCGCGGCGTTCCGGGGGCGATCGCTGCGTTCTTGGGCGCGAGCATCCCGCCGTTTGCGATTGTGCTGATCGCCGCCGCGCTCTACTTCAAGTATGCGTCGAATCCGTACGTCCACGGAGCGTTGCAGGGCTGCGCCGTCGGTGCGCTCGGTCTTACGGTCGGCAACGCGCTCGAGTTGACGTGGGACGAGCGCGGCGACTGGGTGCGCGTTCTCCTGGTCGTCGTCACCGCCGCGGTCGTCTCGCTCCTGCGGATGCCGCTGCTGATCGTCTTGGTCGTCTTCGGCGGGATCGGCGTCGTCCACGAATATCTTCGCTGGAAGAGAGCGGCGCGATGAACGCCACGCTCGACACGGCGCTCCATCTCTTGTGGACGTTCTCGCAGCTCTCCGTTCTCGGGTTCGGGGGCGGCAAGGGAATTATTCCGCAGATGCACGCCGACGCCGTCGGGCGCTATCATTGGGTGACCTCCGACCAGTTCTCGCAGTTCTACACGCTCGGGAAGCTCGTGCCGGGGCCGACGACGATCTTCGCGGCGCTGGTCGGTTACGCGGCGATGCCCGCCCGGCCGTATCTCGGAGCCGCGATCGCGACGATTGGCATGTTCGTTCCCTCGAGTGCGATCATGGTCGCGTTCGACTCGCTCTGGGAACGTTTTGCCGGCTCGCCGTGGCGCGGCGTGCTCTCCCGGGGGCTCGCGCCCGCGATCGTCGGGCTCGTCTGGTCGAGCGTGTGGACGATCGGCCGGGGCACGGCGCTGCTCACGCGGCCGCCCGGATCGGCGGGAATGATCGCCTCGGCGCTCGTCGTCGTCGCGGTCACGCTCCTGATGTTGCGTTCGAAACTCGGGGCGCCGCTGCTCATCGTTCTCGCGGGGGCCGTAGGGGTCGCCGCGCTTCGCTAAGCGAACCGAGCGGCCATGCCCATCGAGCTACACGAGCTGCGTTCGCGCACGTTTCACGGCACAAAGCGGCGGATCTATCATCTGCTCGAGGAGATGGGCACGTCCGGCGATCAGATCTGGCCATTCGCCTCGCAGCCGTTTATGCGCTCGCCCGGCCCGCTCTCGCCCGGCCGCACGGAAGAATGGCATCTCGGCATTCACGGCGTTCTCGACGAGGCCGTTCCCGAGGAGCGAATCGTCTGGAGATTCCGTAACGAGGGCTTTGACGGGACGCACGGCTTCCATCTGTCGAGCGAAGGCAAGGAGACGCTGCTCGAGTATCGCGTCGACGCGATGCTCTCCGACACCGACGGACGCCTGCTGTGGCGCCGCTTCGAGGATCAGTTCGAACGCTCGACCGAGGCGCTCTTCGACAAGCTCGCCCGGGTTCTCAAGCGTTGACGGGCGCGAGCGCGGGGTCGGTCCCGAAGACGCTCGACGCCGTGGACTTCATCGATACGAGCGCATCGTTCTCCGACGAGGAGCGGATGGTGCGCGACACCGTGCGCGCCTTCGTCCGCGACCGCGTGCTGCCCGACGTCGCGCAGTGGTTCGAAGAGGGGACGCTCCCGCGCGACCTCGGCCCGGCGCTCGGGAAGCTCGGCCTGCTCGGCATGCATCTCCAAGGATACGGCTGTCCGGGAGCGAGCGCCGTTGCGTATGGCATCGCGTGTCTCGAGTTGGAGGCCGGCGACTCCGGCGTGCGCAGCTTCGCCTCGGTGCAGGGCTCGCTTGCGATGTACGCGATCCATCGCTTCGGCGACGAGCCGCAGAAGGAGCGCTGGCTCCCGCCGATGGCGCGCGGCGAACTCATCGGCTGCTTCGGTTTGACCGAGCCCGATTTCGGCAGCAACCCGGGCGGGATGCGGACCTTCGCGCGGCGCGACGGCGCGGACTGGGTGCTCGACGGCACGAAGATGTGGATCACGAACGGCTCGATCGCCGACGTCGCGATCGTCTGGGCGCAAACCGACGACGGGATTCGCGGCTTCATCGTCCCGCGCGGCACGAAGGGTTTCCATGCCTCGGATATCCACCGCAAGCTTTCGCTGCGCGCCTCGGTCACGAGCGAACTCGTGCTCTCCGACTGCCGGCTCCCGGCCGATGCGCTGCTACCGCGAGCGCAAGGGCTGGGCGGCCCGCTCGCCTGTCTGAACGAGGCGCGCTACGGCATCGTCTGGGGCGCGATGGGGGCGGCGCGCAGCTGCTACGAGACGGCGCTCGAGTACGCCAAGACGCGCGTCCAGTTCGACCGCCCGATCGGTGCCTACCAACTGACGCAAGCGAAACTCGTGGATATGCTGGTCGAACTGAACAAAGGCACGCTGCTCGCGCTGCACCTGGGCCGCGCGAAGGACGAGAAGCGGCTGCGCCCGGCTCAGGTGAGCCTCGGCAAACTCAACAACGTGCGCGAGGCGCTCGCGATCGCGCGCGAGGCGCGGACGATCCTCGGCGCCAACGGCGTGACGCTCGAGTATCCGGTGATCCGCCACATGAACAACCTCGAGTCGGTTCTCACCTACGAGGGGACGAGCGAGATGCACGCGTTGATCGTCGGCAAGGAGATCACCGGCTTGACCGCATTCTCCTGAGCCTATACGTAATCGGCTAGCGTGACCGTTACGTCGCGCTCGCCTTGTGCGCCGCGGACGTGGAGGCGCAGAACCGTTCCCGGTTGGCCGGAGAGCAGCGCGCGTAACGCGGCGAGGCTCGTACTCGATGCGGCGTTGCCGTTGACGCTCACGATAACGTCACCCTTAGCGACGCCGCTCGCGGCGCCGGGCGATCCCGGAAAGACGGAGATCACGGTGTACTCGCCGGCTTTGTCGATGAGAAAGAGGCCGGAGCGATCGAACGCGGGCGGCGTGTCGAACGTCGCGTTCTTCGCGAAGAGCAACTGGTGGTGCGCGTAGTCGAACGTTACGTCGAAGCGGCGAAGAATGCCGCCGCCGACGTTGGCGGGATTGTACGGGTCGGCCATCGCGCCTTTGTCCTGCGTGCCGAACGCCGCGACGCTGTTGTTGATCCAGTACGGCCCGATCTGGATCGCGGGGATGCGTCCGAGCTTCGCGTACGACGGACCTCCGACGCCGAATCCTTCGACGCCGGGGCCGATCTTCGCGAGCGCCGCGATCTGCGGATGCGCCGCGACGAACGGCGTCGAGAGCGTCAGGCCGCCGCGGCTGCCGGTGTCGATCTCGCCGGTCGTCAGAACGCCGTTGACCGCGATCGGTATGCGCGGGATCGTGCCGTCGAAGAAAAAGCCGATCGGCGCCGCCCCCGGAGCCGCGGCGGGCGCCTGCTGCGGCATCGTCAAGGTCATCTTGCCGTCCGCGTAATCGATCGTCGTGAGGAAGCGCGCCAAGAACTGATAGCCGATCATGCCGTCAATCTGCATGCCCTCGGCCATTCCGAAGCCGCTGCCGATCGGCAGCACGATCATGTAGGGATTACGGACGGTCGCGTTGCCGACTTGGAGCGACTCGACCTGCGTGAAGGAGGCACCCTCGGTCGTGTCGCCGACGCCCCCGAGCTGCATGCCGCCCGAACTCTGTGCGGCCAGCGCCTTTGCAACCTCGGGCGTTACGATGTAATCGCCGCCGCTGTCGAGGATGAACGCGTACGGGCCCTTGCCGTCGAGCATCGCGTTCACGTAGACGTGATTGTTGACGACCTGAATAGGAACGGTCGTGCTCGGCCCTTTGACGATCGACGCGTCGCGCGGCGTCGAAGCGGGCAGGCGCATCCGCTCGGCGACGTCGGCGTTCACCTCAAGGGTCGAGACGTGCACGGCAGACGAGTTGCCCGTCGAGGTCTCGAGCAGCGTCGAGAAGGGATAGGTGACGCCGTCGACGCGGCGATACTTCGAGAACGTCGTCGTAAACGAGATGACGCCGATCGTCGCGGTCTGGCGTGCGATCAGATGCGTCTGCGGATCGATCCAAAGATCGACCTCGCTGCCCTGCGGCGGCGTCACCGCCAGCACCTCGTAGTTCTTGCCGCCGTCGACCCGGCTTCCGGCGTAGACGATCGTCGCTCCGCCGGCGTCCGCGCGCAGAAAGCGGAGATTATCGAAGTAGGCCTGGTCGATGCTCTGCAAGCGGCCCGCCTCGCCGCCGTCTATCGTGACGAGGCCGGCATAATCTTGACTCCAGGCGACCTTGCCGTCCCAGCCCGAGGAGCCGGTCAAGGCGCCCGCGATCTGCGAGCTGGTGAAGCGGGCGCCGCGCAGGTCGTCCCACTCTTGCTCGGTTCCCTTGAGGCCGAGGACCTCGATCGTTCCCGAGCTGTGGAGCGAGGTGATCGAGGCAACCGGGCGGGAGAGCATCGCCTTGCGGAGGCCCTCGAGGAGCGTCTTCGTCGAGGTTGCAGCCTCGGCCGGGCGGGCCGCGGCGAGCATCAGCATAAGCCCGGCGACGGCAATCAAGCGTTGTGTCGTCATGCCGTTAGCTACGCGCGAAGCCCGCGATTGTTCCAGCGCGAGCGCGAGCCTTGACCTCGCGCACCCGTCCTGGTAAACTGCCGAAGTTGCGGTTCACGCAGGCAATACGCCTGGACCCGTGGCGCTTGGCAACACCTACCGAGAGAGCAGTAATGAAGAACATCCTGGGCCGTAAAGTCGGGATGACCAGCGTCTTTACCCCCGACGGGCGGTCGGTTCCCGTCACGGTGATCGCCGCGGGTCCCTGTACGGTCGTCGAACGGCGAACGAAAGAGAAGCACGGCTACGATGCCGTTGCTTTGGGTTTTGAGCCGCTCAAACGCAACCGGGTGACGCGCGCTCTCGGCGGTCACTTCAAGAAACAGGGCGTCGAGCCGGCGCGCTTCGTCCGCGAGTTCCGCACGGGATTCGAAGAGGCCGAACCCGGCCAGTCCGTAACGGTCACCGGCTTCGAACCGGGGGATCGGGTGGACGTCGTGGGGATCTCGAAGGGCCACGGCTTCGCCGGCGGCATCAAGCGGCACAACTTCAGCGGCGGCGGCGCGAGCCACGGCTCGATGATCCATCGGCAGCCGGCCTCGAACGGCGATACGAACGCCGGCCGCACTACTAAAGGAAGCCGCAGACCCGGGCACTTTGGCGTCGACCGAACGACGCTGCAGAATCTCGAGGTCGTACGCGCGGATGGCGAGCGCAATCTGCTCCTCGTCCTGGGAGCGGTTCCCGGCGCGAAGAATTCGCTCGTCGCCGTAACGCAAAGCGTCAAAGCGCGAGGGAAGAAGTAATGCCCGACGTCATCGACGCCGGCGGCAATATCGTCGGCCTGCTGCCGGCGCCGGCGATCCTCGACGGAGAGTTCGAAGGCAAGCTCGACGTGATCTATCGCGCCGTGCACCGCGAGTTTGCCAACCCGCGCGCCGGCACGGCCTCGACGCGCAAGCGCGACGAGGTCGCAGGCGGCGGGCGCAAACCGTGGCGTCAAAAGGGAACCGGACGTGCGCGGCAAGGTTCGATTCGATCGCCGCAGTGGCGTCACGGGGGCGTCGTCTTCGGACCGCAGCCCCGCAGTTACGTCGAGTCGCTGAATAAGAAGGAGCGCAGGCTCGCGTTCGTGGCCGCGCTCGCAGACCGCTTCCGCAACGACGCGGTGACCTGCCTCGATGCAAGCGAATTCGCGATCGAGAAGACCGCCGGCTTCGCCAAGCTGATCTTCGGCAGCGCGAAGGCGGCGCGCAGCGGTCCCACGACGCTGATCGTCTGCCGCGCCGGCGAACCCCACGCGGCCGATATCGCGCGCGTCAGCCGCAACCTGCGGCGCGTCGCGGTTACCGACGACGGCGCGCTCGACGTCAAGGACGTGCTGCGCTTCGACCGGATGATTTTCACGACGGCGGCGTACGACGCGCTATCGGAACGGCTCGATGCCGGAAAGGAGCGCCGCAATGGAAGCGCGTGAAGTGATCGTCGCCCCGCGGATCACGGAGAAGGCGATGGCGGACGCGCTCGCGCAGCAGTACACGTTCGTCGTCAATCCGCATGCGACGAAGACGCAGATCCGGCACGCGATCGAAGAGATTTTCAAGGTGAACGTGCTGCGCGTCAATACCGTCCACGTTCGCGGCAAGAAGCGCACGTTCGCGCGCCGCGGCCGCCGGACGACCGGCAAGCAGAGCGATTACAAGAAGGCGATCGTGACGATCAAGGCCGGCCAGAAGATCGAGCTGGGCGGAGTGAACTATTTTGAACAGTAGGCTCTCATGGCAGTAAAGAAATACCGGCCGACGTCGCCGGGCAAGCGGTTCGTGACGACGATCGACTTCTCCGAGTTGTCGAAGGTTGCCCCGGAGCGTTCGCTCGTCGAGGTGCGCAAGAAGCACGCCGGGCGCAACAATAACGGCCACATCACGGTGAGGCATCGAGGCGGCGGGACGCGCCGGCTCTATCGCATCGTGGATTTCAAGCGCGGCAAGGACGGCATTCCGGCGAAGATCGCGACGATCGAGTACGATCCGAACCGGTCGTGCCGGATCGCGCTGTTGAACTACCGCGACGGCGAGAAGCGCTATATCCTAGCGCCGCTCGGCTTGCAGGTCGGCGAGATCGTCGAATCGGGCCCGAACGCGGATATCAAGATCGGAAACTCGCTGCCGATCAAGAACATTCCCGTCGGCACGGTCATTCACAACATCGAGCTGCGACCCGGCGAGGGCGGCAAGCTCGTGCGCTCGGCCGGCGTCTCGGCCCAACTCATGGCGAAAGAAGACGCGTACTCGCAGGTGCGCATGCCGTCGGGCGAGGTGCGCAAGATTCACATCGAGTGTCGCGCGACGATCGGCCAGCTCGGCAACGTGGACCACGAGAACCAAGTGATCGGAAAGGCCGGCCGCATGCGTCACATGGGTAAGCGCCCGAGCGTGCGCGGCATCGCGATGAATCCGGTCGACCATCCGCACGGCGGCGGTGAAGCGCGTTCGACGTCCGGACGGCCGCCGACGACGCCGTGGGGACAGATGACGATGGGCAAGAAGACGCGGCGCAACAAGCGCACGTCGAAGATGATCGTTCGCCGGAGGGGTTCGAAGTAGATGGCGCGTTCGCTGAAAAAAGGTCCGTACGTCGCCGAGCACCTCGTGCAGAAGATCGAACGTATGAACGAGACGCGCGAACGGCGCGTCATCAAGACGTGGAGCCGCGCCTCGACGGTGCTGCCCGCGATGGTCGGCCACACGATCGGGGTTCACAACGGCAAGGCGCACGTTCCCGTCTACATCACGGAGAACATGGTCGGGCATAAGCTCGGCGAGTTCGCGCCGACCCGCCACTTCCGCGGCCACGGCGGCGAAAAAGCCACGGTGAAGACGTGACCGAGCGGAACCCCTCGGCGGTCGCTCATCTGCGCTTCGTTCGCACCGCGCCGCGCAAGCTGCGTCGCGTCGCCGACGCAATTCGCGGCAAGAGCGTCCGCGAGGCGCTCGTGCTGTTGGAGTTCGCCGACGTTTTCGCGGCCGAGCCGATCGAGAAGCTCGTGCGCAGCGCCGTCGCGAACGCCGGGAACAACCACGACATGAACGCCGACGAACTCTACATTGCGCGCATCACCGTGGATGGTGGTCCCGGCGGGCGCTTCACGAAACGGCTCGATCCGCGAGCGCAAGGACGAGCGGCCTTCAAACGCAAGCGCCTCTCGCACGTGACGGTCGTCGTGAGCGAGAGCGCTCCCGTAACGAAACCGCGCAAGCGCGCCGGAGCGTCGGTTCAGGCCGCGCGAGCGACTCGTCGCGCCGCTCCCTCTCGCAAGCGCGCGGCGGCCAAAGCCGGTGCGCGCGAAGCAGTCGCGGAAGCCAAGGAAGCATAGATGGGGCAGAAGATACATCCGGTCGGGATGCGGCTGGGAATCACGCGGACTTGGGATAGCCGCTGGTTCGAGAAGAAACACTACGTCGATTGGCTCCACGAGGACGTTGCGATTCGCAAGTCGTTCAACCGGTGGATGCGTTCGGCGTCGATCAGCAAGATCGAGATCGAGCGGCGCGCCAACCAGGCGCGCGTCATCGTCAACACCGCGAAGCCCGGCATCATCATCGGGAAGCGCGGCGTCGGGATCGACGACATCCGCAAGAATCTCGAGCAGCTCACCGGCAAGAGCATCGCGGTGAACGTGATGGAGATCTCGCATCCGGAGCTCGACGCGCGCCTCGTCGCGCAGAACATCGTCGACCAGCTCGAGAAGCGGATCGCTTTCCGGCGCGCGATGAAGCAGGCGATCATGCGGACGATAAGGGCCGGAGCGCGCGGCATCAAGGTGCAGGTCTCGGGTCGCCTCGGCGGCTCGGAGATCGCGCGAACCGAGCACAACGCCGACGGCAAGGTGCCGCTTCATACGCTGCGCGCCGACATCGACTACGCGCAGGTCGAAGCGTTCACGACGTTCGGCCGCATCGGGGTGAAGGTTTGGATTTACCGCGGTGAGGTTCTCCCGGACCAGCCGCGCGGCGACGGTGCGCTTCGCGATCGAGGCGACCGCGGACGCGAACGCCGCGAGCGCGGAGGACGCGGTCGCGGGCGAGAGCCGCGCGCCCCGCAAGCCGCGCCGCAGGCCGCAGCGCCGCCGCAGCCGGCGGAGCCGGAGGTTATCGCGGAGCCGGTTGCGGTCGAGCCGGTTGCGATCGAGCCGGTTGCGGTCGAGCCCGTCGTCGTGCCGGAGCCGGTGATCGTCGAGCCGGCGCCGATCGTCGCAGAGCAGGGGCAAGAGTAAGATGCTTACTCCGAAACGAGTGAAATGGCGCAAGGTGCAGCGCGGCCGGATGTCCGGTGCCGCGTCGCGCGGCAACGCGCTGACGTTTGGCGATTTCGGCTTGCAGGCGATGGAGCCGTGCTGGATGTCGAACCGGCAGATCGAGGCCGCGCGCATCGCAATGACGCGCTACATCAAGCGCGGCGGCAAGGTCTGGATCAAGGTATTTCCCGACAAACCGGTCACGAAGAAGCCGGCCGAAGTCCGCATGGGCTCGGGTAAAGGCAACCCGGAGTTCTGGGTTGCGGTCGTGCGGCCGGGCCGCGTGCTCTTCGAGTTGTCGGGCGTCGCGCCCAACGTGGCGCGCGAAGCGCTGCGACGCGCCGCGGCCAAGTTGCCGATCGGCACGAAGATCGTCGCGCGCGAGGAGGTAGCATGAAGAAGCAGGACCTCAACGGGTTGCGCGAGCTGAGCGTGAAGGAGCTGCAGCAGAAGGCCCGCGACGTAAAGTCGGAGCTCTTCAATCTCCGCTTTGCGCTGCGCACCGGTCATCTGACCGATTTCAGCAAGATTCGGGCGATGCGGCGCTCGTACGCGCAAATCCAGACCGTCATCTGCGAGAAACGCCTGGCCGAGGGAGAGCATGGAGCAGCGTAATAAGCGCCGGGTGAAGCAAGGGCGCGTCGCTTCGAACAAGATGAACAAGACGATCGTCGTCGTCTCGGAGACGCGCGTGCCGCATCCCGCCTATGGGAAGATCGTGCGCAAGTCGGCGCGCTTCAAGGCGCACGACGAGGCCAACGAGGCGAACGTCGGCGACGTCGTTCGGATCATGGAGTGCCGGCCGATCTCTCGCGAGAAGCGGTGGCGGCTCGTCGAGATCGTGGAACGGGCGAGATGATTCAGCAAGAGACCCGCCTGAAGGTGGCCGACAACAGCGGCGCTCGCGAGCTGCTCGTGATTCACATCACGGGCGGCGGGCGTCACGTCTACGCGCACGTCGGAGACGTCGTGGTGGGAACCGTCAAGAGCGCGATTCCGGGTGCGGCCGTGAAGAAGGGCCAGGTCGTAAAGGCGGTGGTCGTGCGTACGAGCGCCCCGATCCGGCGGGTGGACGGCTCCGTGGTCCGCTGCGACGACAACGCGTGCGTGATCATCAAGGGCGAGAAGGATAACCTCGATCCGCGCGGGACGCGCGTCTTCGGGCCGGTGATGCGCGAGCTGCGCGAGCGCGGGTTCCTGAAGATCGCATCGCTCGCTCCCGAGGTGCTGTAACGAAATGAAAGCGACGATACTGAAGGGCGATCCGGTGATGATCCGGCGCGGCAAGGAGCGCGGCAAGCGCGGCACGGTCAAGGCCGTGCACGGTGCCGGCATGGCGACCGTCGAGGGCGTCAACGTCGTGAAGCGCCACACGAAGCAGGGTTCGAAGTCCGGCAACATGGGCGGCGCGGTGCCGACCGGCGGCATCATCGAGAAAGAGGCGCCGCTGCCGATCTCGGCGCTGCAATACGTCTGCGAGAAGTGCAAGCAGCCGACGCGCCTGCGCCGAGGGCGCACGCCCGACGGCGGCGTGCACCGGATCTGCGCGCGCTGCGGCGAGCCCGCGCGCGATTCGGCGAAGGGAGCGTAGGATGGCCGAACGGTTGAAGGAGATGTACGAACGGCAGATCCGCCCGCAACTGCAGGAGCGGTTCGGCTACGCCAATCCGAACCAGATTCCAAAGCTCGAGAAGGTCGTCGTTAACGTGAGCGTCGGCGAAGCGCTCGTCAACCCGAAGGCGCTCGACGCCGCGGTGAGCGAGCTGGCCGCGATCACGGGCCAGCGCCCGATCGTAACGAAGGCGAAGAAGTCGATCGCGGCGTTCAAACTCCGCGCGGGCGTCAACCTCGGAGCGAAGGTGACGCTGCGCGGCGACCGGATGTACGTCTTCATAGATAAGCTCTTCAACGTCGTGCTGCCCCGCATCCGCGACTTTCGCGGGCTGCCTGCGAAGTCGTTCGACGGACGCGGGAACTACAATCTCGGCCTCCGCGAACAATTGGTCTTCCCGGAGATCAACTACGACAAGGTGGACAAGGCGCGCGGCATGGACGTGACGATCGTTACTACGGCCAAGACCGACGAAGAGGCCTCGGAGTTCCTCGTTGCGATGGGCTTACCGCTGCAGAAAGGCCGCGGCTAGTGGCAAAGACGAGTCTGATCGAGAAATCGAAACGCACGCCGAAGTTCTCGGTGCGCCGCCACAACCGGTGCCGCGTCTGCGGGCGCCCGCGCGGCTACCTGCGCAAGTTTGCGATGTGCCGGATTTGCTTTCGCGAGAACGCGCACGCCGGCGTCGTGCCGGGCGTGACCAAGGCGTCGTGGTGAAGGGAAAGAGCGAATGTCCGTAACCGATCCTATTGCCGATATGCTGACGCGAATTCGAAACGCGAACACCGCCAATCACAAGACGGTGGACGTGCCGGCATCGCGCGTCAAGCAGGCGATCGCGCAGATCCTGACCGACGAAGGGTTCATCGAGGGCTTCGAGCGTCTCGATGCGGGCCCGCAAGGGACGATTCGTATCGCGCTGCGCTACGGTCCGGAGAAGGAGAAGATCATCACCGGGCTGCGGCGCATCTCGCGCCCCGGCTTGCGAGTCTACACGCGCAAGACGGAGATCCCGCGCGTCCTCGGCGGGCTCGGTATCGTCATCATCTCCACGCCGCAGGGCATCATGTCGGGCAAGCGCGCGAAAAAGCAAGGCGTCGGGGGCGAAGTCCTCGCGTACGTGTGGTGAGTCATGTCGCGCATAGGTAAGCTGCCGGTCGCGGTCCCGTCGGGCGTCTCGATCGAGTTCGACGGGGACGTCGTCGCCGTGAAGGGACCGAAAGGCGAGCTGCGTCAGCGCATCCTGGCCAACGTCGTGGCGGTCCGCCTCGACGACGGCAAGGTGCTCGTGGAGCGCAAGGGCGACGCGAAGGCGCACCGTGCGGCGCACGGGCTCACGCGCACGCTGATCGCCAACATGGTCGAAGGCGTAAGCAAGGGCTTTCGCAAGAGCCTCGAGATCACCGGGGTCGGCTATCGCGCCGCGAAGGCCGGCGAGCGCCTCAACTTAAGCCTGGGCTATTCGCACCCGGTCAGCTTCGAGCCGCCCAAGGGCGTTGCGTTGACCGTCGAGGGACAGAACAAGATTCACGTCGATGGCATCGACAAGCAGGCCGTCGGCCAGGTCGCCGCCGACATCCGGCAGCTGCGCAAGCCCGAACCCTACAAAGGAAAGGGCATCCGTTACGAGGGCGAGCGAATCCGCAAGAAGCTCGGCAAAGCCGGAAAGGCTGCGAAGAAATAATGAGTAGAGCCGAAGCCCGGCGCGAGCGCCACGCGCGGTTGCGCAAGAAGCTCGCCGGCACCGTCGAGCGCCCGCGGCTCTGCGTGCGCCGCTCGCTGCACCACATCTATGCGGTCATCGTCGACGATTCGCGCGGGCACACGCTCGCGGCCGCATCGACGCGCGATAGCTCGCTGGCCTCCGATTTGAGCTCGAAGACGAACGTCGCGGCCGCCAAGGCGGTCGGCAGCGCGATCGCCGCAAAGGCGAAGGCCGCGGGGATCTCGCAGGTCGTCTTCGATCGCGGCGGTTACAAGTATCACGGTCGCGTTCGCGCGCTTGCGGACGCCGCCCGTGAAGCGGGGTTGAGTTTCTGATGCAATACCGTGGTGGTCGCGAGCGCGACGGAAGCGGGCTGGAAGAGACGGTCGTGCGCGTCAATCGCGTGGCAAAGGTCGTCAAGGGCGGCAAGCGCTTCAGCTTCAGCGCGCTCGTCGTCGTCGGCGATCGGAAGGGCAAGGTCGGTTTTGCGATCGGCAAGGCGACCGAAGTTCCCGAAGCGATTCGCAAAGCGGTCGAACAGGCCCGCAAGAATCTGGTGACGGTCGCGATGGTCGAGAAGACGATTCCGCACGAGGTTCGGCACGAAGTCGGCGCGGCGACCGTGCTGCTCAAGCCGGCGGCGCCCGGAACCGGCGTGATCGCGGGCGGCTCGATGCGCGCCGTGCTCGAGTTGGCCGGGATCCACGACATCCTCACCAAGTGCCTCGGAACGAATAATCCGATCAACGTCGTGATGGCGACCATCTCGGCGCTGAAGTCGCTGCGCACCGTCGAGCAAGTCGCGGCGATGCGAGGCAAGACCGTCAAAGAGATTTACGTGGCGTAACGACGATGGCAGATACGAAGATTTTAAAACTCGGCGCTCTCAAGCCGGCCCCCGGCAGCCGCCCGAAACGGCAGCGCATCGGGCGCGGCCACGGTTCGGGCATGGTGAAGACCGGCGGCGAAGGCGGCAAGGGTCAGACCGTCCGTTCGGGCGGCGGCAAAGGGCCTGCGTTCGAAGGCGGCCAGACCGCATGGGCGCGGCGCTTGCCGCACCGGCGCGGCTATTCGCAGAAGGCGCGCGACCGCGGACATTTCAAGAGCCGCTTCGCGGTCGTCAGTCTGGCGCGGCTTGCGGCCTGGGACCCGGCGGTCGAGATTACGCCCGAATCGCTGCGCGAGCGCAAGGTAATCAAGGCGTCGCTCGGCGGCGTTAAGCTGCTCGGCGCGCGCACGGAGACCGCCGTCCCGGCGGGCCTGCGCTTGCGCGACGTCCTGCTCTCGAAGAGCGCGCGCGAGACGCTCGTTGCCGCCGGCGCGCAAATCGTCGAGCTCTCCGAAGGAACGAATGTTCAATAACCTACGGGCGGCCGTGCTCGTGCCGGAGATCCGCCAGCGTATCCTCTTCGTATTCTTCGCGTTCGCGTGGTTCGTCTTCATGATCCACGTGCAGCTGCCCAACGTCAATCAGGCGGCGTGGCAGCGGATTTTGCAGAGCGGCGCGTTCTACAACCTGCTCGGCTTCCTCTCGGGC
>DATKMJ010000015.1 GCA_035541935.1 Candidatus Binatia bacterium
AGCGCGAGACCGCGATCGACATCTTGGGATTCAGCGCGGTGGCGCTGGGATGGCTCCTGATCCACACCGTCTTCATCTTCCGCTACGCGCACCTCTACTATCGCGATGCCGACCGCGACAAGGAGAGCGACCGCGGCCTAAACTTTCCCGGCGGCGCCGATCCGGCGTACCTCGATTTCGCCTACTTCTCGCTGGTCGTCGGAATGACGTTTCAGGTCTCGGACGTTGCGATCACCGCGCGAAAGATTCGCGCCGTCGTCTTATTGCAAGCGCTGATCGCCTTTAGTTACTACACATCGCTCTTCGCGCTCGTCGTCAACATCGTCTCGGGCCTGCTCCACTGATTCTTCCGATTATTGCGAAGATAACCGGACGATCTGCGCTTCGGTGAAGAGGCGCAGATCGAGCGGTTGGCTTCCCGGGCATGCCGCCTAGTCGGGGATAACGGTCGGTAGCGGCCCCGGCCTAGGAGCGATTGGGATCGGAGCCGCGGTCGGAGGCAGCGGATTCACCGGAGCCGGCTTCGCCGGCGGCAGCGGATTGACCGGAGCGGGTGTGGGCGGCGGCCGCCGCGTGATAATCCCGGGTTGAGCGAGATTCTGCGACGCTCCCGGCGGGATGACGCTCGAGGATAGCCCGTTGCCGCTGCATCCGCCGAGAACGACGACTGCCGCGCAAGCGCCCAGGAACGTGCGGCCCAGATTCGACGTGATCTTCATAACAGTTCTCCTTCACAGGCGCGCATCTGCGCCTGCTCTTGTGCTCCAAGCATGCCGGAGAACCGCCCGTACTCGGAACGCACACCCGGACAACCGGCTCACACAAGTGGCGCGCGGTGCGAGGCCTCGTGCCGCAGGATGCGCCAGGCCGCTTCGACGTCGGCGCGCTGCGTGCGCAGGTTGCCGATGGCGAGGCGGATCGCGTAGCGGCCGGCGATCTTCGTGTGGGAGAGAAAGACGTCGCCCGATGCGTTCACCGCATTGAGGATCGCGGCGTTGAGCGATTCGAGGGCGTCTTGGTCGAGACCGCGCGGCGCGTAGCGGAAACAGACGACCGAGAGCGGGTGCGGCGCGAGGATCTCCCAGTTCGGCTCGGCGCGCACCCAGCTCGCGAACTCCTGCGCGAGCGCGATATGATCGCGCAGCTTCGCGCGGATGCCTTGGGCGCCCATGTGGCGCAGCACGAACCAGAGTTTGAGCGCCCGGAAACGGCGGCCGAGCTGCAGTCCGTAGTTCATGTAGTTGACGACGCCGTGCTCCGGCGCCGTGAGATACTCGGGGACGAGGCTGAACGCGCGCCGGACCGTCGCTTCGTCTTTGAGGAAGAGCACGGAGAGATCCATCGGCACGAACATCCATTTGTGCGGGTTGACGACGAGCGAATCGGCCTGCTCGACGCCGTCGAGCATCGCGCGGAACTCCGGGACGATCGCCGCGATGCCGGCGTATGCGGCATCGACGTGGAGCCAGACGCCGTGTTCGCGCGCGATCGGCGCGATCTTGCGCAGGGGATCGACCGACGTCGTCGAGGTCGTGCCCACCGTCGCGACGATCGCGAGCGGGCGCATACCCGCGGCGAGATCTTCTTCGATGCAGGCGCGCAGGGCGTCGGGGCGCATGCGATACGCGTCGTCGCACGCGACGCGCACGACGTTGCGCCGGCCGACGCCGAGCGCGATCGCCGCCTTCTCGACGTGCGAGTGCGTCTCGTCGGTGATGTAGACGCGCAGCGGCGGCAGCCCGCGTCCCGTCATGCCGTCCTCGCGGATCTCGAGCCCGAGTTCGTCGCGCGCGGCTGCAAGCGCGGTAAAGCCGGCGATGGACGCGGTGTCGTAGATGACACCCGTCCACTGCGGCGGCAGCTCGAGCAGGTGCCCGAGCCATCGCATCGTCACCTCTTCGAGTTCGGTCGCCGCCGGCGAGGTGCGCCAAAGCATCGCCTTCACGTCGAGCGTCGCCGCCAGGGCTTCGGCGGCGATCGAGACCGGCGCCGCGCTCGTCGCGAAGTACGCGAAGAAGCGCGGGTGGTTCCAGTGCGTCGTCGCGGGCACGACGATCCGCTCGAAGTCGGCGAAGATCCGTTCGAACGGCTCGCCGCTCTCGGGCGCCCGATCGGGGAGCGCCCCAATCACCTCGCCCCGCCGCACCTCGGGCAGCACGCGGTACCGCTCGGGATGCTCGAAGTACTGCGCGATCCACTCGACCACGCGACCGAAGTCGTCACGCAGGCCGTCGTCGCGCTCTACCATGGGATGGGGTGTTGGCGCCCCGGATGGAGAAGGCCCGCGCATGAAGTACCGCACCTACCCCGGCAGCGACGTGACCGTCAGCGAGGTCGGCTTCGGGCTCTGGACGACGTCGACGGGCTGGTGGGGCGAGAAGAGCGACGACGAGGCCGTTGCGATGCTGCGCGAGGCCTACGATCTCGGCGTCACGCTCTACGACGCCGCCGATACCTACGGCAACGGCCGCAGCGAAGAGCAGCTCGCGCGCGCCTTTAGCGACCGGCGCGAGCGGGTCGTCTACGCGACGAAGTTCGGTTACGATTTCTCCGACGACGGGCAGGCGCGGCGCGGACAGTCCGAGTTGCCGCAAGACTTCTCTCCGGCCTTCGTTCGGCGCGCGCTCGAAGCGTCGCTGCGGCGGCTGCAGACCGAGTACGTCGACGTCTACCAGATGCACAACGCGCGCATGACGCAGATCGAGGACGACGCGCTGTGGGAGCTGCTCGAATCGTTCAAGCAAGAGGGGAAAGTCCGCATGTGCGGCGTCGCGCTCGGACCGGCGATCGGCTGGCTCTACGAGGGCGTCGAGGCCGTGCGGCGGCGCAATGTCGCGACGCTGCAGATCATCTGGAACGCGCTCGAACAGTATCCCGGCAACGAGCAGATTCGCGCCGCCTACGACGCCGGTGCGAACACGGGCTACATGATCCGCGTCCCGCACTCGAGCGGCATGCTCGAAGGGCGCTACACCGCCGAGACGACCTTCCCCAAAGGCGACCACCGCCGTCACCGGCCGCGCGAGTGGCTCATCAACGGCATCGAGAAGATCGCGCAACTGCGCTTCCTCGAGCGCCCCGATCGCACGCTCGGGCAGGCCGCGATCGGCTGGCTGCTCGCCGAGCCGCGCGTGATGACCGTGCTTCCCAACATCTACGATCGCGAGCAGCTTGTCGAGTTCGCGACGGCGCCCGACGCACCGGCGCTTACCGGCGACGAGCTCGCGCGGATTGCCGAGCTCTACGCCGGGAACTTCGGCATCGAGGAGCCGCCGATGGCGTTCAAAGGCACGATGGAACCGGTCCGCGCCGGCGTCGAGAAAGAGCCGGTCGCATGAAGCACGAGCACATCGTCACGCCGCACGCGCCGGCGCCGATCGGCCCGTACAGCCAAGCGATTCACTTCGGCAGCGAGATCTACTGCAGCGGCCAGATTCCGCTCGATCCCGCGACCGGCGAGATCGTCGGGGGCGACGCCGCGGCGCAGACCGAGCGGGTGCTCGAAAATCTCGGCGCCGTGCTCTGCGCCGCCGGCTACCACTTCGCCGACGTCGTGAAGACGACGATCTTTCTCGTCGACATGAACGACTTTCCGGCGGTGAATGCCGTCTACGAAAAATACTTCGGCGCGAGCAAACCCGCACGTTCGACCGTCGCGGTCGCGGCGCTCCCGCGCGGCGCGCGCGTCGAAATCGACTGCATCGCGAAGGATTAAGAGCTCCGCATCATTTCCCAGACCACGAAAAACTGCTCGGCGCCGCTGCGAATGAGATCTCGTCGTACGGGCTTGGCAGGTAGATCACACCAAAGCTTAGCGCGACGGTCTGTCCAAAAACGGTCAGATATACCGGTGTCGGGTTGGAGAAGGCGACGACCGAAGGGCCAAAATACGGCGTCGAGCAGGTCGCCGCGGCTGTAGGGGAGGTCGGTGGCGTGAGCAGATTCAGGGCGGTATTCGAGTCGTTATAGCCTGGGCAGTTTTCGACGAACAGCCCTTGCGCGACCGGCACAGTCACATTAACCGGCTGCTGTCCCAGAAGCCGGTCGTAACCCGTCAGATCACAACCCTTCACGATCACCGTTCCGACCGGTGCGGCGGTCACGAGTAGGCCATATTGCTGAAAGTTCAGGTTTGAGCCGGGTACGGAGCCCGCCCAGGGGTAGCTTGGCTGCAGATTAGCGCCGAGGATCTGAATGTCGCCGCAAGCTCCGGTAATCGCTATGCCGGCGCCGCCTACGCTGCCGTTGTTGGAGTACGTCCCACCAAGAATTTTAACGTTTGTGCCCCCTACTATCTCAAGGCCGTATTGAGCGTTGGCGCTCGCCGCACCACTAAACACGGTGCAGTCCAAGAGCGTAATGTCGCTTAGTTGGCCAATGCCCCCGTCCGGATCTATGAGCACAATCGCGCTTTGGTCCGTTGACTGCGTAGACTTGGCCAGCATACAGCTAGTGACCTTGACGCCCGCGATCTGGTTCGGCATCGCAGATGGGACGGAGATATTAAGCGCGGACTGCCAGCACTGGATCTCGCAGTTTCGGATCTCGGTGTCCATCGCTCCGCCGAGCTGCGCAAAATCCACGCCGATATTCCAGTCGGTAAGGTGGACGTCGGCGATCACAGTTTGCTCGGCACCCTCAAGCGAGACGGCGGTACAATCGGCTGGTCCGGGGTTTGCCCCTCCTTGAGGGCGCTGGTCGATCTCGGCGGGCCCGAAAATCCCGCATCCCGCGGCAGCAATAACGATCGCGGTTGCCCCATCCTTCGTGTCGTAGGTAATGGTGCATTGTTCGAGGGTGCAGTTGTCGCCTAACGCGTAGAATGCCGTTGGAATGTCCGTGAAAACGCAGTTAACCGCGCGGCAGCTGTCGGTAGCCGCGTAAATGCACGTATCGTTGGTGCTCGGTACCGGCATCGCTGCCTTGAAGGAAAGGCCACGGAAATGAATTCCGCCCCCCGTATAGCTGCCCGTGCAACTGAGAAAGATCGTGCCTCCAGAGAAATCGATGACAAAGTGATGGAAGTCGTTGGGAGGCGGCGAACCAACTAGGGAACCGCCCCCGCCTGAGCCGATCAGATTACTCTGATCGGGTACGGAGAAACCCGTTGAAGAGGCGAGCATATTCCGCGAGAGTGCCCTCTGCTGAATGAACGCCGTTCCCCCAGTCGCGTAAGGGCCGGGCGCCATCGCCGCAAACATATTCGTTAGCGCGGCGTTCGGGTCACCGCCCGCACTGTCGACGTATTTTGTGTAGTTGAAGATCGTCATCGCGCTGAAATCTTCGTCTTGGCCAATAGAGCAGCGCACCTGACGGCGACCGAGCATTTGAGATTCGTACAAGGCCACCTGATCGAGCGGAGACCTCCAAAGCGACAAAAATTCCGTCACGTCGCCTCGACCCCCTCCTCCGGGTCCTCGCGATCGTCGAGCTCCTCGTCATCAGAGTCCTGAAGCGCCTCGATTCCTCTTCTGAGAACCTCAAGTAGCAAGCTGCGTGCCTCCGCAAAGAGTCGACGATTCTCCTCGTTGTCCCCGGGGGACTTGGGAGAGCACTGCGACGGCGAGCGATCCTCGCTGCAGAGCGAACTGCTCATCTTGGATGGCGCGTTGCGCCTTGGCGCGTTCCAAATCGGCCGCCGCGGCAAGCGTCTCGCGCGACGGAAGGCTGCTGTACGCCTCGGCGAGTAGCTTTCGACGAGCGCGGCGGGCGGCTGAGTCCATTAGCTGCTACCTCGATTCTGCCAGCGAAACTGCTACACCGGAAACTTGAGGATCACGAGCGCCCCCGATTCGCTTGATCGTCCTTTCTGGCGCCCCGCCTGCGGGGTATGACCAGAAGAACGCGTCTTCGTTCCCTCGCTTGCTTCCCCCGGCGCCGATGATAGTTTTGTCCTGAATCCAGAGCTGCCCGTGGTAATAATTTTTCATGCTATCGAGCAACGCCGACCCGACGATCGTCGCTCTGTGGCCGGAGATTCTAAGACGGAATATCGTGATCGGATCTCGATACGCATCCGACGACACCACTAGGTCTCTTCCATCCCACTGCACCGACGGTAGAAGGTTGCCCGTTTTCAAGGTTGCGTCAAGGCTAATTTGCTCGAACTGATTTCCCCCAGCCGGGAGCCGAACGAGCTGCGCGCCTCCATTCTTCCCATTCGAAGCAGAAAGATAGAGGTTCCCGCGAGTATCGTATCCACAATAGTAGAAGTTGAAGCTCGGGCTCGAGTAGGTGGTCGGGGTCCCGCGTGCATGATGAAAGATCGCTACGCTCTGGCCCGAAGCAGCTAGGTCGCCCGTGACCGAGTCGACGGCACAGCCGGTCGCGAGGCCTGGGTCGCTCAGCGTCGCGATCGGCGTGCTCCCGCCATGAGCAAACTCGTAAATCGTACTGGAAGTGGACGACGCACCGGCAAGCGCGACAATAAATACGTCCCCCGCGCTATCTATGCACTCGCCGAACGGTTCGTAAAATCCGGTAAGCTTACCGACCAGGTGACCTTCCGGATAGGTATAGACGTAAACGGCCCCCGCGATAGGCATGGCTGCAAGGTACAGCAGGGCCTTGCTCGCCAGAGCATCGTGCCCGCCGGCCTTTACCGCAGCGACCGTCGGGCGAGCCGCATCGGTCGCGGGCGCTTGGCCGCAACCTGAAAAGGCGGCCACACTGGCGCAGGCGCCTACAATAAATCGCCAAATGGAGCCCCACGAGGCCGCGGCCGCCGCAGCGTTCACTTGCCTATCCAGGCAAACGTCGTCGGTGGCGACGGGCTGAACGAGAACACATCATACGGGCTTGGCAGAAACACGATTCCGAAGTTCGAGTTGATCGACTGGCCAAAGACACTCAGCGTGGTCGCGCCAGAATAGATTATTACCGATGCCCCGAAGTAGGGCGTCGAGCATGTCGCTGCGCTGACGCCAGTTGTCAGCATGGTCGGTGTGGCACTCAGTGGGGTATTCTGGTCGTTGTACCCCGGACAATCGGTAATGAAGAGGTCCGCGGGGCTCCCCACGACGCTTATCGGCGGTCCGACGTAGCCAGTCATATCGCAACCCGACACCAGCACACTGCCGCTTGGGCTTGCGCTAACCAGCAACGCGTACCTTTGGACGTTGACGTTCGGCGCGGCCGGATAGCTCGGTTGAAGATTGGCTCCGATGATCTGAACGTCCGAGCAGCTCCCAGTGATCGCAACTCCAGCCCCGTACGGGCCGTTGTTTGAATAACAGCCACCGAGAATCCTGATGTTGGAGCCGCTCGTGATCACTAGGCCATGCTGTGAACTCAGGAGCGGCGCGGCTGCTCGATTGTAGACCGTACAGTCGACGAGGGCGATGTCATTGAGGAGCTCGTTGTTGGCGCTTCCCCTCGCATCGATGTTGACAATGGCATTCACATCACTGGAGTCGCTGGTCTTTGCCAGGATACAGCTGGTGATCTTTAGGCCGGCAGTCGTTGCGCTGGCACCCGTAGATAGTTGGATGTTTAGTGCGGTTTCCCAACATGCGATTTCGCAATTCGTAATGTGTGCAAATCTTGTGCCGTCCTGCTGTGAAAAATCGACGCCGATCGTCCATTCAAAGATCTTTACGCCGGAGACAATTGGATGCTGAGCGCTCTCGATGGAAACGCAGGTGCATCCGGTAGCTCCGCCGCTAGCGCGGGAAGTTTGGGAAAACTGCCCCGGCCCGATAACACCGCACCGCTGACCGCCGAGGATTACCGCTTTGGTCCCGTTCGGTCCTTGAGTCGCGGAAACAGTGTAACTGATGCTACATTGCTCGAGCGTACAGGTAAGGTCCTGAGCATTGAAAGCGCACGGGCAATCCGTGAAAGTGCAGTTGATCGCCCGCGTATTCCACACTGCCGCATGGATGCAGGTGTCGGCCGCGTGGGTCGATGGGCTCCACTGGAAGGCCAAGCTGCGGAAATACATACCACCGCCGGTGTGCGTGGAGGCATTACAGTTGAAAAACGTCGAGTTGCCGGTGGCCGTTGGGGTGATGACGAAATGAAAGAAGGACGATCCGCCCATAGTCTCCAGGGGACCGCCACCCCCCGAGCCGTTGACGTCGCATTGGTCAGGTACCGCGAAGCCACTTGAGGTTGCGTGGACGGAGAAGCTTTTCTGCGGGACAAAAGCGCGGCCGCCAACTGGGCTTGCCGCGCTCATTGCGGCGAACATTCCGGTAAGCGCCGTGTCCGGCGTCCCGCCCAGCGAAGCGTAGTGCCCAAAATTGTAGATCGTCAACGCGCTGAAATCTTCGCCGTAACCAATCGAGCAACGAGGTTGCCGATCATGAAGCGAGCTCGCTTCGCGCATCGCGACCGTGTCGAGGGGTGAACGCCATAGCGAGAGAATTTCCACGGCGGGTACCTCCAGCCCCAATGGACTACCGGAAGACTACGCGGGGGGGGGATTCCTTCCTTCTTGCTACTGGGGCGCCGTCTGCGGCGCTTGCATCAAGCGCTGCGTCTCTTCTTTTGCGATCTGGGCGACGTCGGGGTCGAGCGACGTTTCGGCGGCCTTGAGCTGGTCGAGCGCGAGCGCCTTCTCGCCTTGCGCGGCGTACGCTCGCGCGAGCAGGTAGTGGACGCGCCCGTCGTACGGCGCCGCGGCAACGCCTTTGATCAACGCGGCCTGCGCGAGCGGGTAGAGCCCGTTGTGCTCGTAGTCGATGCCGAGGTTCACGTATGACTCGGGAACGTACGGATTGACGGAGATCGCCTCGACGTAATACGTCACCGCGCGCTTCCAGTCGCCGTGATAATCGGCGAGGTAGCCGAAGTTCACGATCGCCTCGGGACGCTCGGGCTCCAGGCGATGCGCGATCTTGAACTGGTCGAGCGCCCCGTCGTACTCTCCCGCTTGAATCTTCGCCACGCCGAGATTGTCGCGGCACGCGTAGTTGACGACGTCGACGTTGAGGCAGTCGTTGAGGTACCGCGTCGCGTCCGCGTAATCGTGCATGTCGAGGTAGGCCATGCCCAGCCCGTTGAGCGCCGGAACCGAGCGTCCGTCGCTGTCGAGCGCGCGGCGAAAATAGACGATCGCATCCCCGGGACGGCGGATCGTCTCGTAGATCTCCCCCAGCTCCTCCTGGATATCCGAGTCGTTTGGCTCCGCGACCGCGAGGCGTTCCATCTCGGCGCGATACTGCGCGAGATCGCCCTTGCGCAGATGGAGCATGACGAGGTCGCGAATTGAATCGGTTCCGGGAAGCGCGCTGTTGAACTGCGCGATCGCGTCGTCGACGCGATTCTGCGTCGCATAGACGACGCCGAGCCGGTTATGCGTCTCCTTGTCGTGCGGGTTGCGCGCGAGCAGCTGCTGGTAGACGGCTTCCGCGCGGTCGAAATGCCCCTGACGGTAGTAGAGGTCGCCGAGAAAGCGCGCCGCTTCGGGCGCGTCGGGATGCGTCGCGACGAAGGCCGCGAGCGCCTCGACCGCCGCGTCCATCTGGCCCGCAGCGATCAGCTCGCGCGCGTACGTGATCGCCGCTTGCTGGTCGGCCATCTTGTGGGCGTCGGCGTTGAGGATGACGTTCTCCGCGGGCGCCGGAAGGGCCGTGACGGCAAAGGCCGGCAGCAGCGCCGCGAGGGCTAGGGCAACGAGGGGGCTGCGCTTCATGGCATGTACCTCACCTTTACTATAGCGCATTGAGCGGGTGGGCCGTGACGCGGGCGAGGCTACCGGACGAGGGGCAGAACGTTGCTCGGGGTCAGCGGGTAGAACGCCATTACGACGACGAGCACGGCGCAGATCGCGGCGCTCGCCCAGACGAGCGGCACGAACGGCCGGAGGTCGCGCACCGGTCCCGCTTCTTCAGGCGCGTACATCGCGCGAATCACCTTCGCGTAGGCGTAGAGCGAGATGGCGGTGCCGGCAACGAGGAGCGCCGCAAGCCAGGCATAGCCGCTCGTCACGCTCGTCGCCAGAATCAGGATCTTTCCGAGGAAGCCCGCAGTCGGCGGCAGCCCGGCCAGGCCGAGCAGAAAGACCGTCATCGCCGCGGCGAGCCACGGGCGCCTGCGCCCCAAGCCGCGATAGTTGGCGATCTGCGCGCCCTCTTCTCCTTCGCCCGAGATCGCAGCCGCCACGGCGAACGCGCCGAGGTTCATGAACGCGTACGCGGTCAGATAGAAGATCGCGTACCGGAGACCGAGCGCCGTGCCGCCGGCGAGCGCGACGAGGATGTAACCGACCTGCGCGATGCCCGAATAACCGAGCAGCCTTTTGAGATCGGTCTGCGCGAGCATGCCGACGTTGCCGGCGATCATCGAGATGCCCGCTGCGACCCAGACGGGGAGCAAAATTGCTTCCGACGTTCCCGCCGGAAGTGCGGCATACGCGAAGCGCGCGAAGACCGCGAGCACGCCCGCCTTCGTCGCAACGCTCATGAACGCGGTCACCGGCAGCGGCGCGCCTTCGAAAACGTCCGGCGTCCACGCGTGGAAGGGCACGAGGCTCAACTTAAAGACGAGCCCGATCAAGAACATGCCGGCCCCCAGCCAGAAGAGCGGATTGTAGACGAGCAGCGGCCCGGTGAGATCGGCCAGCGCGACGCTGCCGGTCGCACCGAAGAGCAGCGCGCTGCCGAAGATCAGAAAACCGCTCGCCGTCGAGCTGAGGATCAGATACTTGATCGCCGATTCGCGCGCCGTCTTTCGATCCACCGCGCCGCAGAGCGCGTAGAGCCCCAGCGAGAGCAGCTCGAGCCCGAGGAAGATCATGATGAGATTCGCGGCGCCCGCCATCAGCATCGCGCCGCAGGCGCTCCAGAGCATGATCGCGATCGGGCCGGCGACGCGCTCCCCGCCAAGCGCCCCGTAGAGAATCAGCGAGCCCGCCGCCGCGATCAAGATGATCTCTTGGAAGACCGTGGCGAAACCGCCGGTCAAGAAGCCGCCGTAGAACGCATCGTGCGGGTGGCCGAACTGGCGCGCGGCCAGATACGCGGCGACGGCCGTTCCGATCAGGCCGATCGCAATGCAGAGGCCGCGCGGCTCGTCGCGCCCCGAGAACAGATCGGCGACGAGCACGAGCAGCGCGGTAATGGCGACGACGCTCACCGGCATAATCGCCGCCCAGTCGGCGTGCGTGAACGGCATCGTCATGGGCGCAGCAGCGGCGCCGGATAGACGCCGAGGACGACGAGCGCGGCGAGCAGCGGCGAGACCGCGAGCGCCTCGACCCACGTGAGATCGGCGCGCACCGGCTCGTCCGCGCGCTCCGGCCCGTTCATAAGGTCTTGATAGAGGCGAATCATGTACGCGGCGGCGAGCACGATCGCGACGAGCGCGACGATCACCGGCCAGACGTAGCCGGCCTGATAGACGCCGATGAGAATCACCAACTCGCCGACGAAACCGGCGAGGCCCGGCAGTCCGAGCGCTGCGAGCGCCGCGATGCAGAGCGCGCCGGCGAGCCGCGGATTGCGCCCGCCCAATCCGCCGAGACGGAGCAGCGAGCGCGTCCCCTCACGTTCTTCGAGGTAGCCGAGCACGAGGAAGAGCGCCGCCGAGAAGAGTCCGTGCGCGACGATGTAGACGAGCGCGCCTTTGAGCGCCAAGGCGTTGCCCGAGGCGACGGCAATCCCGATCAAGCCGAGATGCGAGAGGGATGAGTACGCGACGATTCGCTTCGCGTCGGTCTGGACGAGCGCGATGACCGCGCCGTAGATCAGCGAGATCGCGCCGAGCACCATCAGCGGCTGCGCGTACTGGCGAACGTAGTCGGGCAGCAGCGCGAGCGCGATCGCCAGAAATCCGTAGAGCCCGGCCTTCGACTGCACGGCCGAGACGACCGCGACCATCGGCGACGGCAGCGCCCCGTACGTCGGCGGCATCCACGTGTGCAGCGGCCAGACCGGCGTCTTCACCAAGAACGCGAACGCGAAGCCGGCGTAGATCCACTCGGCCCAACTCCCGACGAGATGCACGCCGCCGCGACCGATCACGTCGGTCGAACCGTAGATCACGCCGAAGGCGGCGGTCGCGACGAGCAGCGTCAGGCCGCCCGCGAAGTTGTAGATGAAATAGCGCCACGCGGTCGCGGGATGCTCGCCCCAGCCGACGAGCCCGAAGAAGACCGGCACGAGCATGAGATCCCAGAAGAGCGCGAAGACGAGCAGATCGCGCGCGAGGAAGAGGCCGAGCATCGTGCCTTCGAGCATGAGCATGAGTGCGACGAAGTCGCGCGTGCGCGCCACGCGCACGGAAGCGATCGCGCAGGCGGTCGAGACGGCGAGCAGCAGCGCGATCCAGAACGACGTCTGCGTCGCCCCGAAGTGAAACGCCGCGGTGAACGGACGCGAGAGCCAATGCCGGGTCCACTGCGAGTGTCCGCCGGCGATGAGCGTCGCGACGGTCGCCGCCGCAACGGCCGTTCCGAGCAGACGCGAGAGCGCGCGATCGTTGCGCGGCAGCAAGAAGAGCAACGCGCCCGCGGCGATCGGCAGCAGAATCGTGACGAGCACGAGCGGCATCAACGGCCGACTCCGACGAACGCGTAGTAGATGATGAAGCAGGCCGCACCGAAGGCGAGCAGCAGCGCGTACGCCCGTACCAGACCGTTCTGAAACGAGCGCACGACCTCGCCGAGCCGGCGCGCCCAGAGCGCGACGTCGCGGACGACGCCGTCGATCACCTGCGGGTCGAGCACGCGCCCGCAGAGGTCGCCGAGCCGCTGCGCGGGTCGAACGAAGAGCGCTTCGACGATCGCGTCGGCGTAGAAGAGATTCGTCAAGATCGCGGGCATCGCGCGGCTCTCCGCCTCGAGACGCGCCGGCGCATCGCGCCGCGCCGGCTCGGTTGCGTAACGCCGCCACGCGATCGCAAATCCGATCAGCACGACGACGAAGACGATCGCCGACGTGGCTCCCTCGGATATCGGCGGCGCCGCGACGGCCGCGTTCTGCTCTCCGAAGAGCGGTGCGAAGAAGCGCGCCCACGGCGAAGCCTCGCCGCCGGACATCAACGCCGCGCCGATTGCAACGCTGGGCAGCACCAGGATCGCGACCGGCACGTTCATAATCCAACCCGGCTTGTGAAGGTGATCGGCGTCGAGATCGCCGCGATACTCGCCTAAGAACGCGACGAAGAGCAGCCGGAACATGTAATAGGCCGTGATGCCGGCGGTGACGACGCCGACGGCGTAGAGCCACGGATGACCGTGCGCGAGCGCGCCGTAGATCACTTGATCTTTCGAGAAGAATCCGCTGAAGAGCGGTACGCCGCAAATCGAAAATACCGCCGTCAGCATCGCCCAGAACGCGAACGGCATCCGCCGCCACAGGCCGCCCATCTTGCGGATGTCCTGCTCGTTGGCGAGCGCGTGGATCACGAGCCCCGCCGTTAGGAAGAGTTGCGCCTTGAAGAACGCGTGCGTGAAGAAGTGCGCGACGCCGCCCTCGTAGGCGCCGACGCCGACGCCCATCATCATGTAGCCGATCTGCGACATCGTCGAGTAGGCGAGAATCTTCTTGATGTCCCACTGCGAGGTTCCGAGGATCGCGCCGGCGAGCGCCGTTATCCCGCCGATCGTGCCGACGAGCATCTGCGCCTGCGCGCTGTGGTCCCAGAGCGGGGCGCAGCGCGCGACGAGATAGACGCCCGCGGTCACCATCGTCGCGGCATGGATCAAGGCGGATACCGGCGTTGGGCCTTCCATCGCGTCGGGCAGCCAGGTGTGCAGCGGCACCTGGGCCGATTTCGCGGCGGCGCCGATGAAGAGCGCGACGCAGATCGCGAAGAGCAGCCCCGATCCGAAGGTTCCGGCGGCCCCGAAGGTCGCGGCGTAGCCGATCGCGTGGACGTGCGCGAAGATCAGGAAGATCGCGAACATCACGCCGGCGTCGCCGACGACGTTGATGACGAACGCCTTGCGGGCCGCAGCGACGGCCGTCGGCCGTTCGAACCAGAAGCCGATCAGGAAGTACGAGGCGAGACCGACGAGCCCCCAGCCGACGAGCAGCCCGACGAAGTTGTCCGAGAGCACGAGCGTGAGCATCGCGAAGACGAAGAAACTCATGTACGCGAAGAAGCGCGCCTCGGCGCGGTCGCCCTCCATGTAGCCGATCGAGTAGAAGACGATCAGGAAACCGACGCCGGTGATGACGAGCGTCCAGAGCAACGAGAGCGGGTCGAGCAGCAGGCCGAACTCGAAGCCGCGCATCCACGAGAGCAGCGGCTGCGTCGCGGAGCCCCACGAGAGCACCGTCAGCACGAACGACGCGCCGACGACGGCCGATACGAGCCATCCCGCCGCGGAGCGCAGTTGCGGCCCGAACGCCCAGCAGACGATCGCGCCCGCCAGCGGCAGCAACCAGAGCGCGACGAGCAGCGGATGCGTGACGCTAGCCATGCAGCGCGCTCACCTCGTCGACGTCGACGTATTTTTCGGGCCGGAAGGTGGCGACGACGATCGCCAATCCGATTGCGGCCTCGGCCGCGGCGACGGTGATCACCAAGAACGCGAAGATCTGGCCGGCGTTATGCAGCCAGAGGCGCGCGAAGGCGATGAAGAGCAGGTTGGCGGCGTTGAACATCAGCTCGATGCTCATCAGCATGATCAGCGGATTGCGCCGCACGATGACGCCGAGAACGCCGATGAAAAAGAGAACCGCGGCGAGCGCGAGGTAGTGGCCGATCGGCGCCGCCATCATCCCTTGCCCTCGCGCAGAATCGCTTCGCGCATCGCGCGGTCGGTTCTCGCCTGCAGACGGCGCGCGTCGGGCGGCTCGCGCATCTGCTCGCCGCCGACGGTGATCACGCCGATGACCGCGACCATGAGAATCAGCGCCGTCGCTTCGAAGGGCAGCAGCTGCACGGTGAAGAGCGCGGTGCCGAAATCGGCGACGCTGCCAAAGACGCCGGGCGCGCCGACCGGCCCACCGACGCGCGCGGGCGGCATCAGCGCCTTCGACGCGGCGTAGACGAGAAACGCAAAGCCTGCGAACGCGACGATCCCGGCGGGGAGCGCGATCTTCGGCAGGCGGTTCGGTCCCATCGCAAACGGCGAGACGCCGCTGCTGAGCAGCGCGATGACGAAGACGAAGAGCACGAGGATCGCGCCCGAGTAGACGATGATCTGGATGACGGCGAGAAACTCGGCCGAGAGCGTGATATAGAGCACGGCGAGCGCCGCGAAGTTCAGCAGCAGCGCGACGACGCTGTAGACCGGCTTGCTCGCCGAGATCGTCCAGACGGCGCTCGCCACGAGAATCGCCGCCAGCACCCAGAATCCGATCATCCTTTATCCTCGAGCGTCAGACCCTTGCGCTGCTTTAGGAGAACCTCTCCGCGCCACGTCGCCGGATAGCCGCGCGCGACGTCGGTCGTCGACTTGATATCCGCAACGCGACCGAGATCGCCGGGAATTCCGCCCGGACGCTCGTCCGGCGCGATTCCGACGCCGGCTTCGGGCGGCACGAGCAGACGGTCCTTGTCGTAGACGAACGAGCCGCGCCGGAAGTCGGCCATCTCGAAGCGCGGCGTCAGCACGATCGCGTCGGTCGGGCACGCCTCTTCGCACATGCCGCAGAAGATGCAGCGCAGTTCGTCGATTTCGTAGCGCGCCGCGTACCGTTCGCCCGGCGACCGGCGGTCGTCCGGCGAGTTCTCGGCGCCGATGACGGTGATCGCGTTCGCGGGACAGACGCTCGAGCAGAGCTCGCAGCCGATGCAGCGTTCCTTGGCGTCGCCGTACCGGCGCAGTTCGTGCAGGCCGTGAAAGCGCGGCGCGTGCTGCTTCTTCACCGAGGGATACTGGATCGTCGGCTGCTTGCGGAACATGAAGCCGAAGGTAATGGACAATCCTTTGAGGATCGCCCCGACGTTGAAGAGATGCTTGCGCGTTGCCATTCCCGTCAGCCCTTATACGCCACGTAGACGGCGGTGAGCACGAGGTTGAGCGTCGCGACCGGCAGCAGCACCTTCCAGCCGAAGGCCATCAGGCGGTCGTAGCGCAGCCGCGGGAGCGTGCCGCGCAGCCAGATGTAAAAGAACATGAAGCAGGCGACTTTGGCGACGAACCAGACGATGCCGGGAATCGCGGCCAGGCCGAACGGCGCGTTCCATCCCCCGAAGAAGAGCAACGTCGCGATGCACGAGACGGTGAGCATGTTCACGTACTCGGCGATGAAGAACAGGCCGAAGCGCATGCCCGAGTACTCGGTGTGGAAGCCGGCGACGAGCTCGGTCTCGGCCTCGACGAGGTCGAACGGCGCGCGATTCGTCTCCGCGACCGCCGTTATGACGTAGATGATGCAGCCGACGAACTGCGGCAGCACGAACCACCAGCGCACCTGCGCGTGGACGATGCCGTCGAGCGAGGTCGTTCCGGCGAGGATCAGCACGCCGATGAGCGAGAGCGACATCGCAAGTTCGTAACTGATCATCTGCGCCGTCGAACGGACGCTGCCGAGCAGCGGGTACTTCGATCCCGACGCCCAGCCGCCGAGACAGATGCCGTAGACGCCGAGCGAGCCGATCGCGAGAATCACGAGGATGCCGGCGTTGACATTGCCGATCGCCCACGTCGCGCCCGACGACGACGCGCCGAACGGAATGACCGCGTAGACGGAGAACGCGGCGACGAGCGAGATGAACGGCGCGAGTTTATAGAGCAGCGGATCGGCCGTCTCCGGCGTGAGGTCTTCCTTCAGCAAGAGTTTTGCGGCATCGGCCGCCGGCTGCAGCAATCCCCACGGCCCGACGCGATTCGGCCCCGGACGCAACTGCATCCAGGCGAGCACCTTCCGTTCGACGAGCATCGCGTACGCAAACGTCGTAACGACGACGAAGAGCAGCACCGCCGATTTGACGAGGACGACGATCCACCACGGCATGGCTAACCCCTCATGCCCGCGAGCAGCGGATCGTGGCGCCAGGTGCCGCCGCCGGAGAGAATCGCCGCGCTCGCGGCGCCGTTGGTCGCAATCGCCGATCCGCGCGTCGCGAAGCGCGCGTCGCCGAACGTGAAGTCGGTCGCGGCCTTGGCGACGAGATCGACGACGCTGCGCTCGATCTCGCGCGCGTCCGGCAGCGCGATGCCGAGTTGATCGGCGAGGCCGCAGAGCATCTCGAAGTCCGAGCGCGCCGACTCCGGCGCGGCGAGCGAGGCGTTGACCGGCAACAACTCGCCGCCGAGCCCGAGCGTCGTGCCGTGCTTCTCGAAGGCGCCGAGCGCGGGGAGCACGAGCGCCGCACCCTGCGCGCTCTCCGTCATGAACAATTCGCTGACGACGAGGAACGGAACGCGATCGATCGCGCGCGTTGCGGCCTTCGGATCGCGCGCGTTGCGCGCGGGATTCACGCCGAAGAGCGAGAGCACCGCGAGATCGCCGGCGCGCGCCGCGTCGAACATCGCCTCGCCGTCGAGCCCGGCGCCGCCGGGGCCGGCGAACGGCAGCATGCCCATCGCCTCGGCGCCGCGCGCGTTGCCTTGCTCGCTCGCGACGTACGTCAAGACCTCGGAAACGTCCGAGAAGGCTTCGACGTAGGCGCGGCCTTCGTCGAGATCCACGCCGTCCCAGATCAGCGCAACGGACGTCGCGCCGCCGATCGCCGCGCGCGCCTCCTTAGCGTTGGCGGCCGTGACGATCTGCGCGCCGCGCCGCGCGGCTTTCCGCACGCGCAACCAGAGCACGGGCGCGCGTTCCTGCGGCGACTCTCCGATCGTAACGATCGCTTGCGCGCTCTCGATTCGCTCGATCGGCGCGCCGTGCGCGCCGGGCGTCGCCTGCCGCTGCCTTCCCGCGCGCCAGTCGAGATTCGTAACGCCGGCCGCACGGAAGAGATGCTGCAGCGCGAAGGCCTCTTCGTTGGTCAGCCGTCCGCCGCCGATCGCACCGACGCTCGCGGGGCCGCGTTCGTCGATTGCATCGCGGATCGCCTTCGCCCAGAGAATGAACGCGTCGTCCCAGCCGATCTGGACGAAACTGCCGTCTTTGCGGTAGAGCGGCTGTACGATGCGGTCGGGGCTCTCGTAGAAGCCGACGTTGTAGCGGCCGCGGTCGCAGAGCCAGCCGTCGGAGATCGGATCCTCTTCGACGAGCATCGTGCGCAGGAGCTTGCCGTAGCGCACGTCGGCGACTTGCCGGCAGCCGACGGCGCACTGCGTGCAGGTCGTCTCGGTGCGCGTGAGGTCCCACGGCCGCGATTTGAAGCGATAGGTCTTCGAGGTCAGCGCGCCGACCGGACAGAGCTCGGTGACGTTGCCGGTGAAGTTGTGACGGTAGGGCGCGCCCGTCGCGGTCGCGATGATGTCGTGCGCACCGCGATCCTTGACGACGAGTTGACGCTCGTCGGCGATGATGTCGTCGAAGCGGACGCAACGCTGACAGACGATGCACCGTTCCTCGTCGAGGACGATCGTCGGCCCGAGCTCGACCGCCTTCGGCTTGCGGAGTTTCGGATCGGCGACGTCCGACGTGCCGCGCGCGTAGGCGACGGCGTAATCCTGGAGGTCGCACTCGCCGCCCTTATCGCAGATCGGACAATCCAACGGATGATTGACGAGGAAGAGCTCGAGCACGACCGCGCGCGCCGCCTCGACGCGCTCCCCCTGCGTTCGCACGACCATTCCTTCGGTCGCAACCGTGTTGCAGGCGATCTGCAGCTTCGGCATCCCCTCGATGTCGACCATGCAGATGCGGCAGAGCCCGGCCGGGCCGAGCTTCGTGTGGTAGCAGTAGATCGGGATCTGCTGCTTGATCGTCTTCGCGGCTTCGACGAGCAGCGTTCCCTCCGGCACGCTCACCGGCACGCCGTCGATCGTCAGGTTCACCATCTCAAGCGCTCTCCCGCACGTTGGCGATGCGCGACGTGAACTGCTCGGGGAAACGCATCAACACCGATTTCAAGAACGGCTCGATCGAATCGCCGAGCGCGCAGAGGTTGAGGCCCGTGATCGAACCCGAGACGCGCAAGAGCATCTCGTAGTCGCCCGGAATCCCGCGCCGCTGCACGAGACGGTCGAGGACCCGCGCCAGCCAACTGCCGCCCTCGCGACAGGGCGTGCACTGTCCGCACGATTCGTGCGCGAAGAAGCGCACGAGATTGTGCGCGGCCTTCACGAAATCGGTCGTGTCGTCGAAGACGACGAACGCACCCGATCCGAGCATCGAGCCGGCCTTCCCCATGCTCTCGTAATCGTACGCCCAGTCGAGATGTTCTTCGAAGATGCACGCCGACGAACCGCCGCCGGGTTGCACCGCCATGAAGCTGCGGCCGGGGCGCAGGCCGCCGGCCAACTCGATGATCTCGCGCACGGTCGTGCCGAGCGGGATCTCGTAGTTGCCGGGGCGTTGCACGTGGCCCGAGACGGAGACGATCTTGTAGCCCTTGCTGCGCTCGGTGCCGACCGCCGAAAACCACTCCGGACCGCGCTCGAGAATCGGAACCAGATAGGCAAGCGTCTCGACGTTATTGACGACCGTCGGCATCCGGTAGAGGCCTTCGATTGCGGGGAAGGGCGGCTTGAGCCGCGGCTCCCCGCGTTTGCCTTCGAGCGAGTTGAGCAGACCGGTCTCCTCGCCGCAGATGTACGCGCCCGCGCCGCGATGCACGGTGACCTCGAGATCGTAACCGCTGCCGAAGAGATTCGAACCGACGTAGCCGGCCTTGCGCGCCTCCTCGAGCGCCGCGCAGAAGATCTCGTAGCCGCGCTTGAACTCGCCGCGGATATAGATGAACGCGTGATGCGCGCCGATGCCGTACGCGCCGATCAGCATCCCCTCGAGCACGAGATGCGGCGCCGACTCGATCAGCATGTGATCTTTGAACGTGCCGGGCTCCGCCTCGTCGCAGTTGCAGACGAGATAGCGCACCGGCTGCTTCGCCGGCAGAAACGACCACTTTCGTCCCGTCGGAAAGCCGGCGCCGCCGCGCCCGCGCAGCCCCGACTTCTCGGCAACGTCGAGCACGTCTGCCGGCTTGAGCTCGCGCACCGCGCGCTCCCACTGCCGGTAGCCCCCGCGCTCGCGGTAGGCGTCTATGCCGCGCATATCCACCTCGCCGATCCCGGCGGTCAAGACCTTAGTGACCGGCATGGCTTGCCTGCTCGTCGATCGTCTCGACGACCGCGCGCGAGTCGACGACCGCGCGTTCCGCGGTCTTCCTAAAGAAGCGGACGTCGCCGCTGATGATATTGTCGAGCATGATCGTGCCGCTTGCGTCGCCGACGCCGCCCGCGTTGTTCGGGCTCTCGACGTCGCGCGCGCCCGGCGCCTTGCGCCCGCTCGCGACCTGCGCGTCCTGCGGAATCTCCCACGTGCCGCCCGGCGCGTCGGTCTGCGCCAGCGGTGCGACCGCGTACGTCCCCGCGCGCATCGCGTCGAGGATCCCGTCGATCTTCTGCGGCGTCAGATCGTAGACGAACTCGAGGTTGACCTGCATGCACGTCGCGCGATCGCACGAAGCCAGGCACTCGACCTCTTCGTACGAGAAGAGCCCGTCGCTCGTCGTCTGCAACGAACGGATGCCGAGCTTCTCGCGGAAGTAGGCCATGATATCGTCGGCGCCGTTGATCGAGCACGCGAGCCCGCGGCAGACCTGCAGCATGTAGCGCCCTACCGGGCGGCGATAGAAGAGCGTGTAGAACGAGACGGTTCCCTCGACTTCCGCGGGCGTGATCTCGAGCATCTCGGCGACCGCGTGCATCGCCTCACGGCTCACGAAGCCCTCGTGCTGCTGAAAGAGATGCACGATCGGCAGCAGCGCCGAGCGCCGCTGCTCGTACCGCGCGACGATTGCGTCGCACTCCGGCTTGAGCCGCTCGAGCAACGCAGGAAAGTCTCTCTCTCGCTCGGTCATGCGACCGTGCCTCGACGTACCGCCAAAGAGGCTCGGGACGACGAGCGAAGCCACGGATGGCGAAAGCGAGGAGCCCGGCAGCAGGAGCGCAGCCCGGAGGGCGCAGCGACGAGCGGCTCTGAGGCGGTATGTCGAGGCACGGGCGCCATTACCGGTCGACCTCGCCGAAGACGGGATCGAGCGAACCGATCATCACGACGAGGTCGGCGATGAAGTTGCCGGGCGCGATGCCCTTGAGCGCTTGGAGATTGTAGAGGCTCGGCGGACGCGTGCGGATTCGATACGGCCGGTTCTCGCCGTTGCTCACGATGTAGTAGCCAAGTTCGCCGCGCGGCGACTCGATCGATTGATAGACGTCGCCCGGCGGCACGCGAAAGCCTTCGCTGATCAGTTTGAAGTGGTGGATCAGCGCCTCCATCGAGAGCGCGATCGTCTCCTTCGGCGGCAGCGCGACTTTCGAGTCGTCGATCATCACGGGTCCCGGCGTATCGAGACGCTTGCGTGCCTGCGCGATGATCCGCATCGACTCTTCCATCTCGTCGAGCCGCACGAGGAAGCGCGCGTAGGCGTCGCCCTCGGTGCGCGTCGGCGTCTCGAAATCGTACGTCTCGTAGCCGGTGTACGGGAACGCCTTGCGCACGTCGTAGGCGATGCCGCTCGCGCGCAGGCTCGGCCCGGTGACGCCCCACTGCACCGCCTCGTCGGGCGTCAGCACGCCGACGTCGATCGTGCGATCTTGGAAGATCGGGTTCGCCTGCAAGAGCCCGCGCAGCTCCCGCATCCGTCCCGGGAACTTCTCGATCAGCGCGTCGAGCTTCTCGACGTAGCCCTGCGGCAGATCGCCGTTGACCCCGCCGACGCGCATGTAGTTCGGATGCATCCGAGCGCCGCCCGACGCCTCTTGAAGATCGAGTACGTTCTCGCGCAGGTCGAAGCAGTAGAAAAAGACCGAGATCGCGCCGAGGTCGATGCCGTGGGTTCCGAGCCAGACGCAGTGCGAGGCGATTCTGGTCAGTTCCATCGCGAGCACGCGTATGATCTGTGCGCGCGGCGGGATGCGGTCGGTGATGCCGAGCAGCTTCTCGACGCCGAGCGTGTAGCAGAGCGCGTTCGAAGAGGGCGCGAGATAATCCATGCGCTCGATGACCGTCTGCGCCTGCGTCCAAAACAGGCCTTCCGCGGTCTTCTCGATGCCGGTGTGCAGGTAGCCGATCTCGGGATCGGCTTTGACGACGTTCTCGCTGTCTATCTCGAGGACGATCTGCAGCACGCCGTGCGTCGACGGATGCTGCGGACCCATCGAGAGGACCATCGTCTCGCTCACGATTCGCGCGCCCGCTTCACTTCTTCTTGCAGCGCCTCGAACGTGCGTCCCGACGGCGGCGTTCCCGCCACGACGTTGCTCTTGTTCGCGAAGCTCGGACGGGGCGAACGATCGCGATCGGGCCCGCGCATCGGGTAATCCTTGCGCAGCGGGTGGCCCTCCCAATCGTCGGGCATCTGGATGCGCCGCAGATCGGCGTGCCCGTCGAACTCGATGCCGAAGAGATCGTAGACCTCGCGCTCGGCCCAGTCGGCCGACTTCCAGAGATCCATGACCGACGGCAGATGCTCGCCCGGCGCGACGCCGCAGAGCACGCGCACTCTCGCCGGCGTTCCGATCTCGGCGACGCTCGCGACCCTCGGCGCGAGGCGCAGCAGATGGTAGACGACGTCGAAACGCGGTTCGCGCTGCAGATAATCCACCGCGCCGAGATCGAGGAGCATCGCGTAGCCGTCGGCTCGCAGCGCTTCGAGACGAGCCCGCAGCTGCGCCGGCGCAACTCGTTCCACGACGGCGTCCTCGATGGGAGGACGCAGGCTGGGCGGATCGATCGCGGCGCCGGAGATCGGCGGAGATTGCGTGCTAGGCATGATTCACGTTCGAGAGATAACGATTAGGCGCGAGCCAGAATGCCACCGCGGCCGCCCTCGCGGATCTGCTGCTGAATGAGGTTGACCGCGTAGAGCAGCCCGTCGGGCGTCGGCGGACACCCCGGAACGTAGACGTCGACCGGAACGATCGTATCGATGCCTTGCACGATCGCGTAATTATCGAAGATCCCGCCGGAGCTCGCGCAGGCGCCCATCGAGATCACCCACTTCGGGTCGGCCATCTGGTCGTAGAGCCGCCGAACGACCGACGCCATCTTCTGCGCGACGCGGCCGGAGACGATCATGAGATCGGCCTGGCGCGGGGAACTGCGAAAGACCTCGGAGCCGAAACGCGCGATGTCGTACTCGGGCGCGGTCGCGCTCATCATCTCGATCGCGCAGCAGGCGAGCCCCATCGTCAGCGGCCAGACCGACGAGCTCTGCGCCCAGCGCGCGACGTCATCGAGCCGCGCGAGCATGAACTGGCCGGGGCTTACCGCCATACGAAGCCGCCCTTCTTCCACACGTACGCGTAACCGATCGCGAGAACGACAATAAAAATCGCCATCTCGAGCAGCCCGAAGACCCGCAGGGCGTGCATCTTGACCGCCCACGGATAGAACGAGGCCGCCTCGACGTCGAAGACGACGAAGAGCATCGCGATGAGGTAGAAGCGCACGGGGAAGCGCCCGGCTACCGGCGAGGTCGGCTCGACGCCGCACTCGTAGGCTTCGCTCTTATGGGGGTTGGGTTTTCCCCGGCCCAAGAGGCCCGGCAGGAGGGTGAAGAACACCGCACCGGCCACGGCGACACAGAGGTAGATCGCGACGGGAGCGTACGGGTTCATGGCTTGTGAAAGTTTTCACAAGCGCCGGCCCTCACCTGTTTGGGCCGGGGGGACGGCTTCGAGCGTTGAACGTAGATTTGCGTATGCGCATCGCCGTTTTGGGAATGGTACTGCTCTTCGCTCTCGGTGACGGGTGCTCGGCGCCGCCAAATGTCGTAGGAGTCCAAGATTTCGGCCACGTGACGGGCCGCGTGCTCGACGCGATGACGAACCGGCCGATCCCGAACGCGCTGATCTCGGTCGGCTCGCTCTACACGGTCAACGCCGACGTCAACGGCGCGTTCCTCTTGCGCGCCGTCGCGGGGGACCAGACGGTGACCGCGCGCGCGCCGGGATACACGACGACGACCGCCGACACGACGATCCCGAAAGACGGAACGGTCTCCGTCGGCTATATGCGGCTCGTCCAGCTGACCGCGCCGTCGGGTCAGCCGACGCTCGCGCCGCCCGCGACGCCGACGCCGCGTCCGGCGCCCTCGCCAAGCGCCGCCCCAAGCGCGACGCCCGCTGCGGCGGCGAGCGGGGCTCCTCCGGCGACTCCAACCGCCGGCCCGAGCCCGACCCCCTAACTCAGACGAAGCGTCGCGAGATCGAGATCGTACTCGATCGAGCGGTAGATCTCGTCGGGAATCTCTCCCGCGGCGCGCATCGTGAGAATCGTCTGACGCTCTGCGGCGAGCGCGATCTTCTGCAGACTGCGGTCCACTCGGCTCTCCTGCGCCTCGACGGCCTCTTCTTTCGCGGCCTTGCCTCGTAAGACGTCGATGCGCTGCGCGTACTCGTCGAGGATGCGCTGCAGAATCTCGCGCTCGAGCGGCGTCGTCCGCTTCGCTCCCTCCGCGTGCAGCTTCGCGATCCCGGCTTCGAGCGCTCGCACGCGCAGGTTCGCTTCGCGCCGCCGGCCGCGGCTCGACTCGGTCACGCCGAGCCACTCGATGAGCGGCCCGAGCGTGAGGCCTTGGAAGACGAGCGTCACAAAGACGACGCAGAACGTGAAGAATATCGCGACGCTTCGCTGCGGAAAGGGCTGATCGCCGAGCGTGTAGGGCAGCGCGAGCGCGATCGCAAGCGAGACGATGCCGCGCATCCCCGACCACGAGAGCACCGCGATCGGCTGCCACGGAGGGTACGCGTCGTGTTTGCGCAGCCGGCGGCTGAGAAACCGCGGGACGTACGTCGCCGGAAATATCCATGCGATGCGGACGACGATCACGGTTACGGCGAGCAGCAGACCGTAGAGCGCGTAGTCGCGCGCGTGCGGCTCGAGCGACTCGACGATCCCTCCGAGTTGCAACCCGATCAGCAGAAACGCGAAGGCGTTGAGCACGAAGATCAGCAGCCGCCAGACCGACGTTCCGAGCACGCGCGTCTCGGAATCGATGAACGTCGTGGATCTGCGGCTGAGCAGCAGCCCGCCCGCGACGGCCGCGAGCACGCCGGAGACGCGCAGTTCTTCGGCCGCGAGATACGCGGCAAACGGCGCGAGCAGGAAGACGACCGTCGCTACCAACGAGTCGCCGTAGCCGCGCCGCGCCCAGTAGCGCAGCGCTCCCTCCAAGACAAACGCGACCGCGACGCCGACGGCGACCCCACCGGCCGCCACGATAAGGAACGCTACGCTTGCCCGCGCGAGCGAGAACGCCCCGGTGACGGCGGCGGCGAGCGCGAAGCGATATAACACGAGCGCGGTGGCGTCGTTCATCAGGCACTCGCCGTTGACGATCGCGGCGATGCGGCGCGGCACGGCGAGCCGCGCGAAGATGGCCTCCGAGGCGACCGCGTCGGGCGGCGAGACGATCGCGCCGAGCGTGAAGGCGAGCGGCCACGAGAAGCCCGGAACGGTCGCGTGCACGACCGCGGCCACGGCGAGCATCGTCACGATGACCAATCCGACGGCGTGCAGCCCGATCGGGCGAGCGTTGCGTCGCAGCTCGATCAGATCGGTGTTCCACGCCGCGCCGAAGAGCAGCGGCGGCACGACGAGGAGCATGATGACGTCGGGATCCACATGCGGCCTCGGAAGATGGCGCGCAAATCCGAGCACGACGCCGCCGATGACGAAGACGATCGGGTAGGGGATGCGGAAGCGGTTTGCGAGGACCGTCAGAACGACGACGGCGACCAAAAAGGTGACGAGGACGAGCGCCTCAGACATCGCCGCCGTCTACCGGAATCCCCCGTTCGCGCAGATCGATCGCATAGCCCGCGACGACGAGATAGGCGCCGTCGGAGCGCGCCGCGAGACGCTGCGCCATCCGGCCCATGACGTCGCGCGAAAGCCGCGCCGACGGAGCGACCGGCACGACGTCCCACCCGATCTGCTCGCTGACCGCGATCACGTAGGCCGGCGAGTCGAGCATCGCGTCCACGAACTCCGCGGCTTCGTCGTCGAGCTGCGACTCGAAGACGCTGTAATCCACCTCGAGCAGGTCCATGCGCTCCGCGATGCGCGCCGCCAGCCACGTGCCGAGGGCATCTACGAGCAGGCACGAATCCGGCGCGGCGTCGCGAAAGAGGGCGATCTGCGCGGCCCGGCTCATCGCCGCCGTCTCGACCGTTCGCCACGATGCGGGCCGGTCGCGCACGTGACGCATCAAGCGCGCGCGCCACTCGGCGTCTTCGGGCTCGCCGGCGGCCGTCGCTATATAGGTAACTTCGCGCCCGCTCTCGAGCGCGAGCCGCACGCCGAAGGCGCTCTTCCCCGAACGTACCGGCCCGGTGATGAATACCACCGCCATCGGCGCACCTTTCGACTCCGGGCGGCTTGCCGCCCCGCCGCGCCGAAGCTCGCTCGACCATGGCGGCGCTCAACGTTCTCTGCATCCTGCTCGGCGCGACCGTGATCGCGCTCTCGCTCAACGATATCTTTCAGTCGGTGGTCATGCCGCGCGCGACGGGGCGGCGCTTCCGCGTCAGCTTCTACGTGTGGCGCGCGGCGTGGCACGTCTGGCCCCGGTTGGCGTGGCGCATGACCGACTCCGAGAAGCGCGAGGATTTCCTCGCGATCTTCGCACCGCTGATGCTCGTCTCGCTGATCGGACTCTGGGCGGCCTTGATGATCTTCGGCTTCGGGCTGATGCTCTGGGGCATGCGCGGCGGCATCGCTCCGCCCCACGCGTCCTTTGGCACGATGCTCTACTTCGCGGGCACGTCGCTGCTGACGATCGGATTCGGCGACGTCGTCGGCCGCACCGCGCTTCCGCGGTTCGTTACCGTTCTCGCCGCGCTCGCCGGCCTCTCGTATCTCTCGATCCTGACGGCCTTTCTCTTCGCGATCTTCGGCGCGTTCCAGCAGCGGGAGCAATTCGTCGTGACGGTCGGCGCGCGTGCCGGCATGCCGCCGAGCGGCGTCAACCTCTTGGCGATCGCCGGATACTCGCTGACGAGCGACGACCTATCGCCGCTGATGATCGACGCGCAGCGCTGGGCCGCCGCCGTGATGGAGAGCCATCTCGCGTATCCGATGCTCGCCTTCTTCCGTTCGAGTCACGACGATCAGTCGTGGATCGGCACGCTCGGCACGCTCCTCGATGCGGCGACGCTGATGATGACGACGATCGATGGCGTTCGCGAAGGCCAAGCCCGCATCTTCTACAACGTCGGACGCCATGCAACGCGCGACCTCTCGCGATACTTCGACGTCGGATTCGCGCAAGAGAGCGTCGGGATCGAGCGCGCCGAGTTCGAGCACGCCTGCGACCGGCTCGTCGCGGCGGGCTACAAGTTGCGCGACCGCAACGAGGCCTGGACGCGCTTCTCGAACCTACGCTCGAGCTACGCGCCGCCCCTCAACGTGCTCGCCCAGTTCTTCGAGATCCCGCCGCTGCAGTGGGTCGGCGACCGCTCGATCATCAACGTCTCGACGCACGGCGGCCTCAAAATCCATGAGCCGCATCCCGACGGTGGAGGAACTTCTTGACGTCGTCGATCGGCACGGCGAAGCCGATGCTGCGCTCGTCGTCGAAGCGCGAATCGGCGACGCCGACGACCTCCGCGGTATCGGCGATGAAGACCGGCGCGCCGCTCTCTCCGGGAACGATCGAGAGCGTTACTTCGAGCGCGTCCTTGCGAATCGAAGAGAGGCGTCCGCTGTTCAGCGAGGTCGCCATGCCGAGATTCTCGTCGGCAAACTCGTCGGGAATCGGATAGCCGAGCAGACCGACCTCGCGGCCGACGTCGCTTTGGAGGTCCGACGACGAACCGAGCGCGACCGGCGGGAGATTCGGACGCGAGGTCCGCAGCAGCGCGAGATCGAGACCGGCGTCGGCCGCGATCACCTTCGCCGGCGCGCGCCACCGGTTCGCAAAGGTCACGTCGATGTCCCACGCGCCGTCTATCGCGTGCTGTGCGGTGACGATGTCGCTTCCCCAGTCTCCGGACGCCACGACGAAGCCGGTCGCATACCCGTCGTCGTACTTGTCTCGCTTGTGTTCGGGCGGAATTTTCATCGAAATGAGCACGACCGACGGGCGCAGGCTTCTGGCCGATGCAACGAACGAATCGTCGGCGTTGCGGGTGCATCCGCACGCGCCGAGGAGCGCGATCGCGACGATCCATCCCGTCATGCGCGCGGTCATAAGAGTCGCTCTATCAGTGCGGCGCGCAGCGCATCGAGGCCTGCGCCGGTCGCGGCGCTTACGCGAAGCGCTTCCGGCTCCTCGGCTGCTTCCGGCATCGCCACATCGCACTTGTTGAAGACGAGCAACTGCGGCGTCGCGGCGAGTTCGAGCTCGCGCAGAATCGCGTCCACTGCGGCGCGCTGCTGCGGCCAGCGCGGATCGCTCGCATCGAGCACGTGGACGAGCAGATCCGCGTCGCGCAGCTCCTCGAGCGTGGCGCGAAAGGCGTTGACGAGATCTTTGGGGAGGTCGGTGATGAAGCCGACCGTGTCGGAGACGCGCGCGTACGTACCGGGCGCGAGATAGACGCGCCGCGTCGTCGGATCGAGCGTCGCGAACGGGCGATCGGCCACGTAGGCGTTGCTGCGCGCGAGCGCGTTGAGCAGCGACGACTTGCCGACGTTCGTGTAGCCGACGAGCGCCGCGAGCGGCTCGCGGCGCGCCGACGATCGCCGAACGGCGCGCTGGCGGCGGACGTCCGCGAGCAAACGATTGAGGACGGAGATGCGCTCCGCGATGCGGCGGCGGTCCACCTCGAGCTTCGTCTCGCCCGGGCCGCGGGTGCCGATGCCGCCGCCGAGCCGCGAGAGATCGGCGCCGATGCCGATGAGGTTCGATTGGCGGTAGCGCAGTTGCGCGAGTTCGACCTGCAGCTTCCCCTCTCGGCTGCGCGCGTGGCGGGCGAAGACGTCGAGAATCAGCATCGTGCGGTCGACGATCGGAATCGGAACGATCTTTTCGAGGTTCTTGCGCTGACGCGGACGGAGATCGTTGAGCACGAGAACCAGCGTCGCACCGCGCTCCACGGCGATCTCGGCGATCTCCTTCGCTTTCCCGCTCCCGACGAGCGTCGCCGGATCGATTGCGTCGCGGCGTTGCACGATGCGCTCGAGGATGCGCGCTCCCGCCGCCTCGGCGAGCGCTTCGAACTCGGCGAGCTCCGCCTCGAGGGATTTCGCCGAGGCGCGCGTCTCGACCGCGACGACGATCGCGCGTTGCGTCATCTCGCGGTCGCCAGCGGCGCGAGGCGGGCAGCCAGCCACCGCAGCCCAGCGTTATAGTTCGGGCCGGGACGTTCGATGAGATCGGGATCCACGGAGTAGACGTGGCCGAGATGCACGGCGCGCAGGCTCCGCCACGGCTCGCGGCCGAGCGCGTCGGAGAGTCGCGCGGCCGGGTCGGCGACGATCGCGTCGGGTTGATCGCGCAGCAGCGCCTCGGCGCTGTACTCGCCGTAGGCGGCGTCGAGATCGCCTGCCGCGTTGCGTCCGCCGGCGAGCGTGACGAGCGTCGTGATGTACGAACGCGATCCGGCCGTCCAGATCGGTCCGCTGCCGAGCACGACGAAGACGCTCGGGCGGCGGACGAACCGCCGCGTGCTCGCAGCGATACGCGCCGTCTCGCTCCGCAGCCGCGCGATCGTCGCGGCGGCTTCGCGGCGGTGCCCGGTCAACTCGCCGATCCTCTGCAGGTTCGCAAAGATCGAATCGAACGAGTCGTCGGCGAGCAGGACGACGGCGACGCGCGCGCGGCGCAGCGGCTCGACGAGGCGCGCCTGCGCGGGGATGCCGATGACGAGGCTCGGGCGCAGCGCCAGGATCGCCTCGGCGTCAACGCTGCTCGCGTCGGCGACGCGCGGCAGCGCCTTGGCGGCCGGCGCGTCGGTGAACGCCGAGACCGCGACGAGTTGCGCGCCCGCGCCGATCGCGTAGACGTCGTCGGCGAACGAGGGCACCAAGGTTACGACGCGTCCGGCCGCGGGCGGCACTTCCGCGCCGCGTTGGACCGAGTGAGACGCGCACGCCGCGATCGCGGCGAGGCACGCCGCGGCGCAGCCGATCCTCCACCACACGCCCAGCGAGTACGCAAGAAGGAGGGCGCCGACCTTTGCGCAATCGCAACCCTTACGTTTGCGCGGGAAGCCGGTGTGAATCCGGCACGGTCGCGCCACTGTATGCGGGAAGCCGCCCGATGCCACTGTCCGCCGTTGCGGATGGGAAGGCACGGGCAACGGCAACGATCCGCGAGTCAGGATATCGCCGCAAACGTCGCTTACACGATCCGCCTCGCGCCAAGGAAAGGATTGCGATGTTTCCAACGATCGTTGCCGCCATTGCCGCGGCATTTGTCTCGCCCTCGCCTTCGCCCACCCCGACCGCAGTTCCCGAAATCGCGCACGTCGTCACGAGCGACCGCGGCTCCGAAGCCGCCGCGCGCACGGCGCGCACGACCTACGTCGTGACGGCCGCGCAGATCGCGCGCGACGGCGACCGCTCCGTCGCCGACGCGATCGAAGACGTGCCCGGCGTCAACCTCATTCGTTACGGCGCGTTCGGCGCCGCGACGAGCGTTGGAATCCGCGGCAGCTCGTCGCAGCAGATCCTCGTCTTGATGGACGGACAGCCGATCGCCGGCGGCCAGATCGACGACGTGAACCTCGAGCAGCTTCCGGTGAGCAACGTCGACCGGATCGAGGTCGTCGAAGGCGGCGGCTCGACGCTCTACGGTTCGGGATCGATCGGCGGCGTCATCAACATCATCACCGCCGCCCAGCCCGCGCGCAGCACGGCCACGCTCTCCACCGGATCGTTCGGCGAGCAAACGTATCAATTGCAGACGCCGTACGTTACGTTCCAGCGCACCTACGCCACGAACGACTACGCTGTCGAGAACGCGCCGGACCGCCAGAACGCGCAGGCCGGCTTGACGGCCGTCGGCGCCCGTTACTCGCACGCCTTCGGCGCGATCGAGGCGACGCTGAGCGGCGACGTCGGCGACGCGATCGCCGGCGCGCCGGGCGAACTCGGCTACGTCTCGCCGACGAGCGAGCAGAGCAACGTCAATCGCGACCTGCGGCTGAATCTCGAGCACCGCGGAGCGCGCTCCTCAACCTCGCTCCAACTCGGCGATTCGTCGCAGAATCTCTCCTACACGTGCAATACGCCGGTAGACTTCAACTGTCCGAACTCCTCGTATCCGACGCCGGGTCCCGGGATGAGCTCGAATCCGCCGTACGAGCAAAACCTCGCCGACGCGCACTGGATGGCGAGCCTGCGCAACGTCACCGGCGACGACCGCATGCGCCTCGTCTACGGCGCCGACCTGCTGCGCGGCATCGCCCGCGTGGATCAAGGTACGGGCGGCGGCTCGCCGCTTGCCGCCGACGACGCGCCGATCTTTGACTCGTACGCGCAGACCGCCGCGTACGTGCAGTCGCAGTGGTTCGGCGAGAGCGGCGCTCAGATCTATGCGGGCCTGCGCGGCGAGCGCGACGGCGCGCTCGGCGGCGCGTACTCTCCTTCGCTCGGCGGAGCGCTGCCGCTGACGAACGGGCTCGTTCTGAAACTCAACGCCGCGACGGCGTTCCGCGCTCCGACCGCCGAGGAACTCTACTATCCCGGCTACTCGAATCCGGATCTCGCGCCCGAGCGAACCCGCGTCGGCGACGCGACGCTCGTAGCGCCGAAGCTCTGGGGCGGCGTCAGCTTCGGCTGGTTCACGACGAACGGATCGAACCTCATCGTCTCGCCGCCCCCGTATTACATTCCCGAGAACGTCGGGCACGCGTCGATCGCCGGGCTCACGTTGCAGGCAGCGACGCCGGCCGTGCGCGGATTCGTCGCGAGCCTCGGCGTCACGAACCTCTACCGCGCGCAGGATCTCGACACCGGCTCGCGCCTTCCCGGGCGCGGACCGGTCTTCGGCGTCAATCTCGGCCTCAAATACGTCACGACCGCCGCGAGCCGGTTCGACGGCTTCAACGTCGTCTTCGCGACGCAGGGGCCCCAGGAGAGCGCGGATCCGTATCTCGCGCCGCAGTACGCGGCATATCAGCCGGCGACGTTCACGACCGTCAACGCATACGCGGGCTACCGCATAGCACGTGACCTAATCTTCGCGGTGCGCGGTTACAATCTCGGCGACGATCGCTACGCGCTCTACGCAGGATATCCGATGCCCGGGCGATCGTTCGCCGTGGAGCTGCGCAGCCGTTGAAGACGGCGGTGAAACTCGCCGTTCTCGCGCTGCTGACCGCCGCCGCGGGCGCGGCGAGCCTGCTCGTCGGCGGCACGCCGCTCTCGATCGGCGAGATCGCGCATCAGCTCGCGCATCCCGGCGAGCCCGGCGTGCTCCACGAGATCGTCTGGCAGTTGCGGCTGCCGCGCGTCTGCATCGGCGCGACCGTCGGCGCGTCGCTCGCGCTCTGCGGCGTGACGCTGCAAGGCCTGCTGCGCAATCCGCTCGTGGATCCGTATCTCACCGGCGTCAGCGCGGCGGCGGCCGCGGCGATCGCGCTCGCGATTCTTGCGGGCGCGGCCGTTTCCGCGACGCCGGCGGTCGGCTTCGCCGCCGGACTCGGCGCCGCGCTCGTCGTCGCCGCGCTCGCGCGCCGCGGCGGCGGCATCGATCCGACGCGGCTCATCCTCGCGGGCGTCTCGCTCTCGACGCTCTTCGCGGCGATCGTGACGCTCGCGGTCGTTCGCGCGCAATCCAACGATTACGCGAGCACCATTCTCGCGTGGCTCGCCGGCTCGATGGCGGGTCGCGGCTGGCACGATCTCGCGATCGCCGCGCCGTACGCTGCCGCCGGTGCCGTGCTCGCCGCGGCATCCATCTCGCCGCTCAACGCGCTGCGCATCGGAGAGCAGCGCGCCCGCGCCGTCGGCGTCAACGTGGATCGCGTCCAATGGGTGATCCTCGTCTCGTCGTCGCTGCTCGCCGCAAGCAGCGTCGTCCTCGCGGGCCTCGTCGGCTTCATCGGGCTGATCGTGCCGCATCTCGCGCGGCGCGTCGTCGGCTCGGACGCGCGCGTTCTTCTTCCGGCGAGCGCCGCGCTCGGCGCGACGCTCTGCATGCTCGCCGACGCGATCTGCCGCCGCATCGTCGCGCCGGCCGAACTGCCGATCGGCGTGCTCCTCGCCTTCATCGGCGTGCCCGCCTTTCTCTACATCTATTTGCGCCCGCCGGTGCGAGAGGCGCAGAGCGAGCGATGATCGCGCTGCGCGGCCTGGCGCTCGACGCCGGCGGCAAACCGCTGCTCCGCAACGTTAACGCGAGCATCGAGAGCGGCGAGTTCGTCGCGTTGCTCGGGCGTAACGGCGCGGGAAAGACGACGCTGCTGCGCACGATTGCGGGTCTCCACGCGGCGCGAGCCGGAACGATCTCGATCGATGGGATTCCGGCGGCGCGGATGCGCCCGCTCGAGCGCGCCCGCCGCGTCGCGTTCGTGACCGGCGACGAAGTCTTGGTGGACGCGCTGACCGTCGCCGAGGTCGTCGCGATCGGACGCTTTCCGCACCATCGCTGGTGGCAGTGGCAGGCCGACGGCGACGACGAGCGCGCGGTCGCGGAGGCGCTCGGCGCCGTGCGGCTCGAGCCGTTCGCGCAGCGCCTCTTCTCGACGCTGAGCGCCGGCGAACGCCAGCGCGTCTGGATCGCGCTCGGCCTCGCCCAAGCGACGCCGATCCTCTTGCTCGACGAGCCGACGAGCCATCTCGACGTGCGCGTCGCGCACGAGATCCTCGATCTGCTGCAACGCCTCGCGCGCGCCGGTAAGGCGATCGTCTGCGCGCTGCACGACCTCAACGAGGCGGCCGCCTACGCCGACCGCATCGCGCTGCTCGGCGACGGCACGCTGCTGCGCGCGGCGCCGCCCGACGAATTGCTCGACGAGCCCACGATCGACGGCGCCTACGGAATTGGGATGGAGCGGGTGCGTCTCTCGGACGGGCGCCTGCGAGTCTTCGCCCGCCCTACCGATGCGCGGGAGGCATCGTGCGAACGTCCGAGCCGAGCACCCAGCGAATGACGCCGCGCTGCGGTCCGCTCGTGATCGCGACGCCGACGGCATCGTCGGGCTGCGAGAAGAGCGGCGACTCGACGTAGCCGGGGACGCACGAGATGACGTCCGCGTGCGTGCCGGGATCGACGACGAGCGCGTGCGGCAGCATCGCCTGCGCCTCGTCGAACGACGCGGCATAGTAGGCGCGCAATCGCGCGCGCGAATCCCAGATGAAGACCGAGGGGTCGTCGGTCGTGCTGTAGAGCACGACGCGATCGCCGCGGTGGACGCGGCAATCGGCGAGCGCCGGGAGCGCGGCCGCGATCCAGAGCACGAGCAGCATCGGAACGGCCTTACGCACGGCCACGCTCCGTATCGAGCACGCGAATCGCGACGACTGCGAGATCGTCGCGCAGCCGGTTGCCGCCGAGCTCGCGCACGTGCTCGATCACCTCGTCGGCGAGTTGCTGCGCGTGCGGCCCGAGCCGCGCGATCAGCTCCATCGCGCCGCGGCCGAGCAGCTGCTTCCCGGCGCGATTGCGCACCTCGGTCAGGCCGTCGGTCGCCAGGACGAGCGTGTCGCCCGGCTCGAGGTCGATCGTCTCGGTCGAGAACGGCTCCTCCATCACGCCGAGCACGGGACCGGTGACCGCGAGTTGGCGCACGCCGCCGCGATCTCGTAGGTAGGCGCAGTCGTGGCCGGCGCTGCCGTACTTGAGGCGAAGCGTCGAGGTGTCGAGCACGCCGACGAACATCGAGACGAAGAGGTACGGATTCCCGACCGCGCGCGAGAACGCGAGGTTGAACTCCGAGAGGATCGCAGCCGGATCGCGCTGGCGCAGCGCGATCGCGCGGATCATGAACTTGATGAACGCGGTAAGGACCGCCGCGTCCACGCCCTTACCGCTGACGTCGGCGATGAGGATCAGCGCTTGCGTGCTCGAGAGGCGGTAGACGTCGAAGACGTCGCCGCCGACGGCCAAGTGATTCGTCGCCGAGACGTACGCGCTGCCGACCTCGCAGTGCGGCAGCGGCACCGACTCGCTCCGGAACGCCTGCTGCAGTATCTCGGTGATCGTGCGCTCTTGTTCGAGCTCTCGGTTGAGGCGCGAGCCGTATGCGTTGAACAGAATTGCGAGCACGCCGAAGCCGAGCACCCAGAAGGCCCGCAGATACGAGGAACGGTCGAGCTGCGACTGCAGGCTCTCGAGCAGCGCCGATCCCTCGCCGGCCAGCGCCATGCGAATCGCGGCGACCGTCCGCGTCTCGTAGTCGGAGAAGAGTTTGTTGCGCTTGTCGAGCTCGACGAGGCGGTTGCGCGGATTGCGCAGGATCGGCGCGGCGACCTCGGCGCGCCATTGCGTCTGCAGCTTCCCGTAGCTGTCGAGTAGTTTCACGACGTCGGAAAGCTGCAGATCGCTTAACATCTTCGTGATCGATGCTTGCGTGGCGTCGTAACCGGCGGCGGCCTGCCGGTACTGCGCGATGTAGAACGGATCGCGCGTCAGCGAGTAACCCCGCAGCGAGTTCTCCTCGTCAATCTGGAGCCGCAGCAGTTCCTCGAGTTCGATCTGCGCCTGCTGGATCTGCGCCTGGTGCGAGAACGTGCTGGCGATCTGGGCGCGCGTTTCGAACGTGCCCTGAACGGCAAAAGCGAGCGTCACCACCAGGAACGCGGTCATTAAGAGCGTGCCGGTGACGCGAGTGAGCGGTGCGTTCTTCACAGAGGCGTCACGTACGCGCTTTCAGAAGAACGGCAGGCTGTGCGCGGCCAGGTGAACCCCACGATTTTCAAGTCCTACGACGTCCGCGGGGTTTATCCATCCGAATTGAGCGACGATGTGGCCTATGGCATCGGGCGCTGCTTCGTGGCGCTCCTCCAGGCCGGCGGCTCGGGGGCCGCCGCGCGCACGACCGTCGCCGTCGCCCGCGACATGCGTCCGTCGGGGAAGAACCTCTGCGACGCGTTCGCTCGGGGTGCCACCGAGTCGGGGGCCGACGTCGTGGACATCGGCATGGTCTCGACCGACGCGCTCTACTTCGCGGTCGGCAAGTACGCGTTCGACGGCGGCGTGATGATCACGGCGTCTCACAACCCGGCCGAGTACAACGGCATGAAGTTCACGCGTTCGCAAGCGCAGGCGATCTCGCTCGATACGGGCCTCGCGACGATTCGCGATCGGCTCGTTGCAGACGATCTGCCGCCGGCGTGCGCGACGGCCGGCACGATCTCCGAGCGCGACGTCCTCGACGATTTCGCGCGGCACTGCCTCTCGTTCGTCGATCGCGCGAAGATCAAACCGTTGCGCATCGCGGTGGACGCCGGCAACGGCATGGCCGGCGCGACGGTGCCGCACGTCTTCAAGACCCTACCGTGCGACCTCGTGCCGCTCTACTTCGAACTCGACGGACGCTTCCCGAACCATCCGGCGAGCCCGATCGAACCGGAGAACATGATCGACCTGCAGGCGGCGGTGCGCAAGCATCAATGCGATCTCGGCGTCGCCTTCGACGGCGATGCCGACCGGATGTTCATCGTGGATGAGAAGTCGGGCCTGATCGACGGCAGCACCGTCACCGCGCTCGTCGCGCTCAACACGCTAAAGAAGCACCCCGGCGCGAAGATCCTCTACAACTTGATCTGCAGCCGCAGCGTTCCCGAGCTTATCGCCAGGGCCGGCGGCGTCCCGGTGCGTTCGAGGGTGGGGCACTCGATCATCAAGGCCGTTATGCGCGAGCAGGACATCGTCTTTGGCGGCGAGCACAGCGGCCACTTCTACTTCCGCGACAACTGGTATGCAGATTCAGGAATGATCGCCCTTCTTCAGTGCCTCGAGCTCTTCAGCGAAGCCGGCAAGCCGGTCAGCGAGGCGATCGCCCCGATCGACACGCGCTTTCGCTCGGGCGAGATCAACAGCCGGGTTGCCGACGTTCCGGCGAAGCTGCGAGAGATCGAGGAGCGTTACTCCGACGGGCAGATCGACCACCTCGACGGCGTGACGATCGGATACCCGCAGTGGTGGATGAACGTCCGCCCGTCGAACACCGAGCCGCTTCTGCGGCTCAACGTCGAAGGCGACACCGAGGCGCTGATGGAGCGGCACCGCGAGGAAGCCTTGGCGCTGATTAGGAGTTAGACCGCCGCCTATGTCCGGATTGGTATTGGGACCCGCTTTCGTCGCCGTCGGAGACGGCACGTCCACCTTCGGCCGGCTCGCGGTCGAAGACGGCAGAATCGCCGGCGTGCTCACCGCCGACGGTCCCTCCGATTACCCGCTGCCGCCGGGCAGCAGCATCGCGCCCGGCTTGATCGACGTCCACACGAACGGCGCCGGCGAGTTCCTCTTCAATCGCGATCAGGGCAACGCGGTCGGCGTCGCTGGTTCGACGTACGCACGCAACGGTGCGACCGGATTCGTTGCGAGCGTCATGACCGCGCCGTGGGAATCCATGCTGCACGCCGCGTCGGAGCTCGTCGAGGCCGCGAATCAGCTCGAGGAGGACGCCCCGTCGGGAGCCCGCTGTCTGGGCGTCCACTTCGAAGGTCCGTTTCTCAATCCGAAGTTCCGGCGCATCCACCGCAACGAGTGGCTGCTCCCCGCGAGCGAGGCGCGCGCGGCGGAGATGGTGGACGCGTGCAAAGGCGCGTGCCTGCTCGTGACGATGGCGCCGGAGATCGACGGCGCCGCCGACGCGCTGCGCGTCTTCCTGGAGAACGGCGTCGTCTGCTCGGCCGGCCACACGAGCGCGCGCTATCGCGAGGGAATGCTCGCGATCGGGCTCGGCTTTCGCTCGCTGACGCACGCGTTCAATGGGATGCCGCCGCTCGATCATCGCGATCCGTCGATCCTCGCCGCGTTCATCCAAGACCGGCGCACGCTCGTGCAGGTCATCTGCGACGGGATCCACGTCTCGCCGGTGATGATCGACATCCTTCACCGCACGCTCGGCGACCGCGTCGTGCTCGCCACCGATAATATGCCGGCCGCCGACCCGGGCTACCACATCGAAGGCGGCGTCATGCGCGCCGAGGACGGCACGATCGCCGGCAGCGCGCTGCAGATCGACGAAGCGCTGCGGAACTACATGTCGTACGCGCAGATACCGTTCGCGCAGGCGATCGTCGCCGCGACGTACGCGCCCGCGCGGTTGATCCGGCACGACGGCGAGATGGGGCGCATCGTGCGCGGCGCGCGCGCCGATCTCTCGTTCTGGGACAGAGAGTACCAGGTGATCGGAACGATGGTCGGCGGACGCTTCGTCTACAACCGGATCGAGGTCGCGGCCTAAGGAACCTCGGGAGCGACGGCTCGCTGCGCCGCCGAACGCAGCATCACGAAGGCCGCGTAGAGCACGACCGCGACCACCAGCCAGCGCACCGCGACGAGCGGCAGCGACTTCACGACGTACGCGGCGATCAGCACGCCGGGAATTCCCCCGATCGTCAGGCCGAGCGCGGCCCGCATCGAGAACGCATCGTAGCGAATGAAGCGCATGCTCGCGACCGGCATGAGAAACGCGCACGATCCCATCATGATCGGAAACGCTGCGACCGGGTTCATGCCGAGCAGACTCACCATGATCATGCACGGCGCGTAGAAGCCGATGCCGATCGTCATGAGCGCCCCGAGGCAGATGCTGATCGCGACTCCGATCCAGAGGCGCGCGCCGGAGAGCGCGAGCGCATCGCCGCTGAGCCCGAAGTGACTTCCTTTGAGGTTGCCGGCGATGAAGAGCGCGGCCGCGGCGAGCAGTGCGACGCCCATGCCGATCTGCACGGCGCGCCGCGGCAGACGCGCGACGAAACCGGCGCCGAGCCACGCGCCGACGACCGCGGCAAGGATTAACAGCAGCAGCGTCTTCGGCGAGACCGCGATGATGCCGATGAAGATCGCCGCCTCGACGACGGTAGGAATAGCGTGTCCGACGTTCAGCGTTCCCGGTATTCGCTCGTCCGGAACGAAGCGGAGAAACTTAAAGAGCGCGGTCGTCGTCGCGAACGAGCCGATTCCGAGTGTATCGAAGAAGTTCGTGACGAAGCCGATCCCCACCGAGATCGCGGCGGGGACGGACTCCGGCCACGCCGGCCGGTGGCGCGGCGCCGCGCGCACGAGCGCGACGACGACCGAGAGACCGACGACGAAGAGTCCGACGAAGAGCACGGTGTGGACGGTCATCTACGGCGCTCCTATGACGCGGCGAGCTCTCGCGTCGCCGCCGCGTTGAAGTATGCGGCCTTGGGATGGTGCATGACGATGGCCGCGGTGGATTGCTCGGGAACGATCTGAAAGGCCGGCGTTAGTGTCACGCCGATGGTGGCGGTTGCATCGAGCAGCCGAAAAACCTGCGCGTGCTGCTCGAGGTCGGGGCAGGCACCGTAACCCCACGAGTATCGCTTTCCGCGCTCGGCCTCGAGCCCCAGTTCGCGCCGGATGCGACGGTGCGTCCACTCCGCGAGCGCCTCCGCCGACTGCACGGAGAAGCCGTGGAGGAAGTAGGCTTCGCTATACTCTCCCGCCGCCTGCAACGCTTCGGTCGCGCGGGTCGCCTCGCTCCCGATCGTCACGATCTGCAGAGCGACGACGTCGGGAGCGGGGCCGCCCTCGCCTTCGCGCAGATAGTCGGCGAGGCTCAGATGCTCGCCGCCGGCCTGCCTCGGGAAGGTCAGCCGCGCGATCTCCGCGCGTCCGCTCTCGTCGTAGAGAACGACGTCGTTGCCCTCGCCGGCCGCGCGAAAGTATCCGTAGGCGATGCGCGGATGGAGCAGATCGCCGCTCTCCGCGCGCTCGCGGTAGCGCCCAAGCCGCGGCTCGAACTCGTCGGCGACGAGGCGATCGAACGCGCCGCCTTTTGTATTCGCTCCGCCCCACGAGAGCCGATAGAGGCTGCGCAGATCGAAGCACGGCCAGAGCTCGCGCAGGTCTATCGTCGTTTCATCGAGCGCGCGCATGCCCAAGAAGGGCGGCACCGGAACGTCGGCGCGCTGCGACTTCACCGCGGAACGCGTGGGCGCCGCGCTCGCGACGGGCGGCGCGCGGCGGCGATCGCGTTCGGCGAAGGCTTCGGCCTTCGCGCGCTCGATCAGCTCGCTGCGCCGCTGCGGATCGCTCGTCAGCGCATCCACGAGATCGAGCCCTTCGAATGCGTCGCGCGCGTAGAAGAGCCCCGGCTCGAAGAAACGCGTGCCCTCGTCGAGCAACGCGATGCGGCGGCCGAAGTCGCGGTTGATCGCCGCACCGCCGACGATCACCGGGAACTCCAGCCCGCGCGAGTCTTGCTCGGCGACGCAGACCGGCATCTGTTTGCTCGTCGACACCAAGAGTGCGGAGAGACCGATCGCGTCGGCCTTTACCTCGATCGCCTTCTCCAAGATCGCGTTCATCGGCACTTGCTTCCCGAGATCGTGCACCGTGTACCCGTTGTTCGCGAGAATCGTGTGGACGAGGTTCTTTCCGATGTCGTGCACGTCGCCGAAGACCGTCGCGAGCACGACCGTTCCCTTCGTCGAGCCCTCGCGCCGCTCGAGGAACTGCTCGAGGTGCGCGACGGCCTTCTTCATCACCTCGGCGCACTGGAGCACGAACGGCAGAATCAACTCGCCGCGGCCGAAGCGGTCGCCGACGTCCTTCATCGCGGGCAGCAGAATCTCGTTGAGTACCTCGACCGGCGTGTGGCCGGCGAGCGCCTCGTCAATCTTCGCCTCGATGCCGTCCTTGCGCCGATGGAGGATCGCCCAATGAATCCGCTCTTCGATCGGCGCCACCACGGTGTCACCCTGAGCGGAGTCGAAGGGCGCAGCGGAGCCCCGTTTGTCATCCTGAGCGGAGTCGAAGGGCGCAGCGGAATCGAAGTGGTCGATGAGGCGCGAGAGCGCGTCGGGGCGGCGGTTGAAGACGAGATCGTCGCAGAGCGCGCGCACCTCGGCATCAACCTCGAAGTACGGAACGATCTCCTTCGGATGGACCAGCGCGCAGTCGAGGCCCGCTTCGACGCAGTGATGGAGGAAGACGGAGTTGAGCGCGGCGCGGGCATCGGGGCGCAGCCCGAACGAGACGTTCGAGATGCCGAGCGAGGTGAGCACGCCGGGCAGCGCGCGCTTGATGCGGCGAATCCCTTCGATCGTCTCAACCGCGGAGGCGGCGAATTCTTGCTCGCCGGTCGCGAGGGTGAAGGTTAGCGCGTCGAAGATCAGCGCGCCCGCGGGGAGGCCGTACTCGCCGACGACGATCTCGTGGATGCGGCGCGCGACCTCTTCCTTCCGCTCGGCGGTCTTCGCCATTCCACCCTCGTCGATCGTCAGCGCGACGACCGCGGCGCCATGCTCGATCGCGAGCGGCAGCACCGCGTCGATCTTCGCGCGCCCCGACTCGAGATGGACGGAGTTGACGACCGCGCGACCCGGATAGTTCTGCAGCGCCGACTCGATGACGTCGGGCTCCGTCGAGTCGATCGCGAGCGGCGCCTCGATTGCCTGCGCGAGCTTGCGCACGAGATCGCGCATCTGCTCCTTCTCGTCGGCTCGCTCGGTCAGCGCGGCGCAGACGTCGAGCAGGTGGGCGCCGCCTTCGACTTGCTCGCGCGCGACGAGGACGATGTCGTCGTAGCGCTCCTCGAGAAGCAATCGCTTGATCCGCCGCGAGCCTTGCGCGTTGATGCGCTCGCCGACGAGCAGCGGGCGCGGCTCCTGCTCGAGCGAAACCGCCGTGATCGCGGATGCGGCCTCTTCCGCGCGCTCGACCCTCTGCCGCGGCTTGCGCTCGACGGCGGCGACCGCCTCGCGCAGCGCGGCGATATGCGCGGGCGTCGTGCCGCAGCACCCGCCCACGACGTTGACGCCGAAGTCGCGCACGAAGGCGGCCAGCTCGCCAGCCAGTTCTTCCGGCCCTTCGAGATAGATCGTCTCGCCCTGCGGACCCATGACCGGCAGCCCCGCGTTCGGCACGACGCTGACGAACGACGGCGCGTTCTCGCAGAGATAGCGAATCGAATCGCGCATCTGCGCGGGCCCGGTCGAGCAGTTGAGGCCGACGACGTCCGCGCGCAGCGCGCCGAGCGTCGCGCAGATCGCGCGGATGTCGGTGCCGAGCAGCATCCGCCCCTCCGTGATCAGCGTCGGCTGAGCTTGAATCGGAACGCGCCGCATGCCGCGCGCGAACTCGCTGCGTATGCCCGCGATCGCGGCCTTGAGCTCGAGCAGATCTTGCATCGTCTCGAGCAGCAGCAGATCGGCGCCGCCGTCCACGAGGGCGCGCGCCTGCTCGGCGTAGATCTCGCGCAACCGCTCGTAGGTAACGTTCGAAAGCGCGGGGTCCGACGATGAGATCAACATTCCGGTCGGTCCCATCGAGCCCGCGACGAACCGCGGACGGCCGGGCGTCGCAGCGGCGTCGCAGGCTTCGCGCGCAAGCGCGGCCGCCTGCATATTGATCTCGCGCGTATGTTGGCCGATGCCGTACTCGTCGAGCTTGAGGCGCGATCCGGTGAACGTGTCGGTCTCCACGACGTCGGCGCCGGCTGCGAGATACGCGTCGTGAATCGAACGGACGAGTTGCGGGCGCGTGAGCACGAGCGCCTCGTTGCAGCCGAGCCGCTCCGCACCGCCGAAGTCCTCGGCCGATAGGTCGAGCGCCATGAGCTGCGTGCCCATGGCGCCGTCGAAGATCAAGACCCGCTCCTCGAGCAGGCGCAAATACTCAGACATTCATTCTTTTCAAACGGCGTGTTCGGATACGCGAATCTCCCCGACCGCGCGTCCGGCCCGATTATACACTTTCGGGCGGGCAAATCGAGCCAATTGCTCGGCCTGCGCTTCGTCGAGCACTCCGAGGCGTCGCAACGCCGCCACGGTGGACGGGCCTCGCCCCCGCGAGTTGCCGTCGAGCACCTTCGAGACGTAACCGTACCCTTGCGCGATCGCGGCGATGCCGTGCACGCCCTCGGCCCCGGCCTTCGCGGCGACGTTGCCCCTGCCGGCGATCATCAGCTCGGTGTCGATCTGGCCGGTGCCGGCGACGTACTCCGGATTTGCGAGCATCGCGTCGCGAACCGCGCGCAGCGCCGCCGCGTCGCTCTCTCCGATTCCGGCCAGCGTCGCGAGCCGCGCGAACGAGAGCGCCGCCTTGCGCAGGCTCGTCGCGTAGACCGGGATGCCGCAGCCGTCAATGCCGACCGGCCAACGCGAGGGATCCTCATCGGAAAGGCGAGCGCAGAGCGCGAGGATGCTCTCTTGCGCGGGGTTCTCCGCGCGCAGATACGTCGCGGGATCCGCGCCGAGGATCTTTGCGAGCGCGAGAATCCCGGCGTGCTTCCCCGAGCAGTTGTTGTGCAGCGCCGACGGCTTCTGGCCCGCGCGGCGCAGCGCGCTCGCCGCCTCGTCGTCGTATGGCGGGTGCACGCCGCACTGCAGCGCCGATTCGTCCATGCCGATCTTCTCGAGAATCGAGCGTACGGCTTCGACGTGGAACGGCTCGCCCGAGTGCGACGCGGCCATAACGGCGATCTCGCGCGCGTCGAAGCCAAAACGCTGTGCCGCGCCCGCTTCGAGCACGGCCGCGGCGATGAACGGCTTCGCCGCGGACCGCAGGTAGACCGGAACGTCGATCTCGCCCGCTTGAAGAATCACGTCGCCGCGCGCATCCACGGCGCACGCGGCGACGCGGTGTGCCGACTCGACGAGGTCGCCTCGGGTGACTTCGACGAGCAGCGGCGCGCTCAAACCAGGGCGGGTTCTACGATCGTCGCTTCTTGTTCGGCGAAGACCGGATTGCTCAAATAGCGCTCGCCGGTGTCGCAGCCGATCGTGACGACCGTCTTTCCCCTGAGCTCCGGCCGGGCGGCAACGTGCAGCGACGCCCAGACGTTCGCGCCGCCCGAGATGCCGACGAGCATCCCCTCTTCGCGCGCGAGACGACGCGCCGTCGCGATCGCGTCGGCGTCGGTCACGCGAATGACCTCGTCGTAGATCTCGGTGTTGAGCACCTTCGGCACGAAGCCCGCGCCGGTTCCCTGAATCTTGTGCGGACCGGGCTTACCGCCGGAGAGGACCGGCGACGCGTCGGGCTCGACGGCGATCACTCTCACGCCAGGCTTGCGCTCTTTGAGCACCTCGCCGACGCCGGTTATCGTTCCGCCCGTTCCGATCGCGGAGACGATGACGTCGACCGCGCCGTCGGTGTCGCGCCAGATCTCCTCCGCGGTCGTGCGCCGGTGGATCTCCGGATTCGCCGGATTCTCGAACTGCTGCGGCATGAAGTACTTGCTCGGAGCGGTCGCCAGAATCTCGTTTGCGCGGCGGAGCGCGCCGGGCATTCCCTCCGTGCCCGGCGTGAGGACGACCTGCGCGCCGTACGCCTTGAGCAGGTTGCGGCGCTCGATCGTCATCGTCTCCGGCATGACGAGGATGAGCGGATATCCCTTCGCCGCGGCGACGAACGCGAGCGCGATTCCCGTGTTGCCGCTCGTCGGCTCGAGGATCGTCATCCCGGGAAGCAGACGCCCGTCGCGTTCAGCGGCCTCGATCATCGCGACGCCGATGCGATCCTTCACCGAGCCGGCGGGGTTGAACGACTCCATCTTGACGAGCACCGTCGCCCCGAGGTCTTTTGCGAGCCGCGGGAGTTTGACCAGCGGCGTGTTGCCGAACGTGTCGGCCAAATTCTCGTATATGCGTGCCATAGTACCGTCATCAACCCCCGGCGGTAATCGAGCGTTTCAGGCCGCTTTCCGCGGACCGGCCGTTTTCCCCGGCCCGGCAGAGGAAGCCGCCGAGCCTGCGGGTATCAGCGAGCATGCACCGCTCACCGGCCGCGCGCGCCGCATGCGCGCTCATCGCCCTCACCTGGCTGATTCCCGCCCGCCCCGCCGTCGCGCAGACGCAACCGAGCCTCGACGCCGCGCTCGACGCGATCGCGGCGTTTGCGCCGCGCGCGATGCGCGAGCAAGGCACGCCCGGACTCTCCATCGCGATCACCGACCGCTCGAAGACGCTGCGGATCGTCACGTTGGGATACGCCAATCGGGACCTGCGCACGCCGGTGACTCCGCAGACGCGGTTCGCGATCGGCTCGATCACGAAGTCCATGACCGCGCTCGCGGTGCTGCAGCTCCACGACGCAGGCAGCGTCGATCTCAACGCCCCCGCGAAACGCTACCTGCCGTGGTTCGCAATCGACTCGGGCGGCAAGCAGGTGCTCGTGCACGAACTGCTCTCGCACACGGCCGGGATTCCCGACGACTACGCGCTCGAGATGGGCTATCAATTCGACGTCTACGCGCTGCGCCGCGCGAAGACGCTCTTTCCGCCGGGCTCGGCGTGGTCGTACTCGAACGACGGCTACGCTACGCTCGGCGCGATCGTCGCGAGCCTCGACCGGCGGCCCTGGGCGACGTCGCTGCAGGCACGCGTCTTCGATCCGATCGGCATGACCGCGAGCTCGAGCGTCTTCACGCCCGCCGAACAAGATAGCGCCGCGGTCGGCTATCAGTTCCGCGACAACGACCGGCCCGCGCCGCTCGATCCGGCGCTCGTCGCATCGCCGCCGATGGATTTCGTCGATCCCGCGGGATCGGTGCTCTCGACTCCCGAGGACATGGCGCGCTACATGCGCTTCTATCTCAACGGCGGAAAGACGGAGAACGGCGCGCAGTTGATTGCGCCGGCGACGTTCGACGCGATGACGCGCCCCGACGCGCTGACCGACGGCAAACCGGCCGGCTCTGCCGGAGTGGTACTGAAGGAAGCCCCGGCCTTCTACAAGGCGTACGGCTACGGTCTATCGATCTTCGACGAAGGCGGCGATCGCGTGATCGGCCACACCGGCGGCGTCTCGGGATACACCGCGTGCATGGAGATGAATCTGACGCGCGGCTACGGCGTTATCGCGTTCGCGAATCTCGTCGAGGCGCCGCTGCACCCGTGCGCGATCGTGCTCTACGCGATGCGGGTGCTGCGCGCGCAGAGTCTCGGTCAGGCGCTGCCGGAGCCGCCGCCGGCGCCCGATCCGGCGCGCGTCGAGAGAGCCGCCGACTATGCGGGAACCTACACGAGCTCGAGCGGCGCGACGCTGCGCGTCGAAACGCGCGGCAACGGGCTCGCGCTCGTCGACGGCCCGAAGACGGTCGCGCTCTACCCGCGCGGCGACGACGAGTTCTGGGCCGACGACCCGAGTTACGCGCAGTATCTGCTCGCGTTCGGGCGCGACAAGAGCGGCCGCATCGTCGAGATGAACTACGGCGCGCAGTGGTTTCCAAACGAGCGCTACGGCGGGCCGCGCACCTTCACGCACCCCGCGTCGTGGGACGCGCTCGTCGGCCGCTACGAGAACGTCTACCTCGGAGATCCGATCGTCACTCGCGTGATCGTCGTCAAGGACCGCCTGACGCTCGACGGAACCGATGCGCTGCGACCGCTTCCGGACGGCGGCTTCGCGATCGGAACCTCCACCGTGCGCTTCGACGCCTATGCCGGCACGGTGCCGCAGCGCCTCACGATCGACGACGGCCACTTCTACCGCGTCGAACTACCGTAACGAATGCGAAAGGCGAGAACATGAAAGCCATCGTCTGCGAGCGTCTCGGCGATCCGGGATCCCTCAAAGAGATTCCGACGCCCCAGCCGGGACCGCACGAGCTGTTGATCCGCGTGATCGCGGCGGGCGTCAATCCGATCGACTGGAAACGGCGCGAACGCCCGGAGACGACGTTCCCGCTCGTGCTCGGCCAGGATTTCGCCGGCGTCGTGAGCGCGACGGGCAATCGAGTTACGAAGTACGCCGAGGGGCAGCGCGTCTTCGGCATCGCGTGGGGTCACGGTTCGTTCGCCGAGTACACGATCGCACCCGAGGACGACCGTCAGCGGCCGATCGCAAAAATTCCCGACGTGGTCGGCGACGCCGACGCTGCGTCGCTGCCGACGGCCGGCGCGACCGCGCTCGGCGGCCTCGACGCGCTGAACGTGACCGCCGGCACGACGCTGCTGGTGCTCGGCGCGACGGGCGGCGTCGGCGGCTTCGCGGCGCGGATCGCGAAGGACCGCGGCGCGCGCGTGATCGGCACCGGCAGCGCGGCGAACGAAGGCCTCGCGGCGTCGCTCGGCCTCGACGAATACGTCGCCTACGATCGCGGCGACGTCGTCGAGGCGGTGAAGGCGCTCTGCCCGAACGGCGTCGACGCGGCGTACGACCTCGTGGACGGCGCCGCGGCGCTCGAGCGCGTCGCGACGCTCGTGCGCGACGGCGGCGCGATCGCGTCGACGATCGGGGCCGCGGACGAAGCGGCGCTCGCGCGGCGCAACGTGACGGGCCGGAACATCTACGCGATGGAGACGCCCGCGTGGTCGCACGCGGGCCTGCGCACGCTGCTCGATTTGTTGGAGCGCGGCGTGATCGGCGTGAGGATCGCCCGCGAGCTCCCGCTCTCCGAGGCGGTCGAGGGCCTCGAAGAGAGCAAAGCCGGCCGCGTGAACGGCAGGCTCGTGATTATGGTGTGACTATTTGTTCTTGAAGCGGGCGACGCGCTTTTCGTTGTAGGCGGCGAGGCCTTCTTTCGCGTCCTCGCTCTTGAAGAGCAGCGATTGAAGCTCGCGCTCGAGCGCGAGCGCGTCTTGCAACGGTAACTCGGCGCCGGTCTGCACGCTGCGCTTGATGTGCCCGACGGCCATCGGCGCTTTGTTCGGCGAGCAGAACTGCTTCGCGTAGTCGGTGACCTGCTCGCGGAACTCTTGCGCGCTGCCTTCGTAGAGATCGTTGATCATGCCCCAGTCGAGCGCCTGTTCGAAACTGACGGTCTTTCCGGTCGCCATCATCTCGATCGCGCGCGACTTTCCGACGAGGCGGGCGAGGCGCTGCGTTCCGCCGGTTCCCGGCAACACGCCGAGCGCGACCTCGGGCAGCCCGATCTTGCCGGCGTCCTTGCGCGCGACGCGAATGTCGGCCGCCATCGCGATCTCGAGCCCGCCGCCGACGCAGTGGCCGTTGAGCGCGGCGATCACGAGCTTCGGCGTCTGCTCGAGGCGCGCGAGCGTCTCGTTCGCGTGGAGGCAGAACATGTACTTGAACTCGGGCGTGACCTGGTTGAGCATGCCGATGTTCGCGCCGGCCGAGAAGAACTTCTCGCCTTTGCCGGTGAGCACGATCACTTCGACGTCCGAGTCGAAGCGCGCATCCAAGATCGCCTCGTCGAGCTGGCGCATCATCTCGTGCGTGTACGTGTTCGCCGGCGGATCGTCCATCTCGACGAACGCGACGTGTTCGTCTTTGCTATAGTTGATGACGCGCTTGCCGTCGTGCGCGCGCCGCTCCCGCCCGAACGGCGTCTGCTGCGCTCCATTGACCGTCGTACTCATGCCAGGCTTCCCTTCGGTGCGATCCAGTTGGGGTCTTTGAAGTACTCTTTGAGTTTGGCCTCGTCGGCCTCACTGGGAAGAACCGTTGGGGCGTATGCCGCCCATTCCTCTTCCGTCAGTTTGCGGCCCTCGACCGAATAGCGCTCGCCGGCGTAATCGCCGATCTTCCGGTTGAAGCGCATGTCGGGTGCGTAGAGCTTCGTCTCGCTTGGGTTGACCTCGTTCACGCGCTCGATCGTTGCGGCCGCCTCGTCGTAGAACTGCCGCCGGGCACGTTCGTTGAGATGCTCCTTATCGACGCCGTCGGCCGTCTTGTCTTCGTCGACGCGGCCCTTGATGCCCCAGGTGTAGGCCCATTGCGCCGAGCCGGAGTGGTCGGTTCCGAAGAGGTCGAGCGAACCCGAGAACCATTTGTTGTAATACTTCTGCTGCAGTTCGACGGGAATGACGCCGGCCTTCGCGATGCGGCGCAGGCCCGTGATGCCCGTGCCCATGTGGAACGATTCCTCGCGCAGCATCGGGCCCATCGAAGCGGCGAGCGGGGCGAAGCTCGAGTGCGAGAGCATCGTCAGTTGGAACTTTCCGTCGCGATCCATGAAGTTCGTGTACGCGAAGAAGTCGAGCCAGTGCGTCACGTCGTCGTTGAACGCGTTGAGCAGCCGGTTCTTCTTGCCGAAGGCGCGGCGCTCGAGCATCTTCTGCGCCTCGATCTTGCCTTCGCTCCCGAAATGCTCGACCATCAGGTGGCACATCTGGTAGCCGTGACGCGTCTCCTCGACCATGATGCGCACGAGCGCGGCGAGGTCGTACTCGGTCGGCGCGTTGTTGACGAGAAAGCGCTGCTGCTCGTTCGAGGCGAACTCGGTGTCGCCCTGATAGACAACCATGTTGAGCACCGCGTCGCGCATTCGCTGATCGGGAATCTCGCGCACGCGCTCCCAGCGGCGATCGCCCTTGAAATCGCCGAAGTAAATCTCGGGCGTCGGCAACTCGCCGTACTTCGCTTCGAACTCGTACCCGGGCATGAAGCGGTCGACGAGCTCCCGGTCGAGGCCGATATCGCGCCTCCACTCGTCGAGCATTACGATCCAGTCGTCAAAGGTCGAAATTCGATTCATGACTCCGCCTTCCAGCGTATAACGGATTTTTCTCGGTCGGTGGGAATAGCGTTATACTAAGGCTGGGATGGGACGATGTCAATGAGGGTAACGGCGCCGGCGCCCCCGGCTCGCCCGGTGGCGAGACCGGCTTCCTTTATCTTTACGCTCTACGGCGATATGGTCGGTCGCTTGACCGCCGACGGTTCGCTCTGGATCGGCGCCCTGATCCCGCTCATGGCCTCGTTCGGCGTCTCTGCGGCGGCGGTGCGCCAGGCCGTCTCGCGGATGTCCCGTCAGGGCTGGCTCGTAGCCCGGCGCGAGAAGAACCGCGCGTTCTACTCGGTCACGCCCCGCGGCCGGCGGCGGATCGAGGAGCTGAGCCCACGCATCTACGGGCCGGTCATCGAGTGGGACGGGCGTTGGCGCCTGCTCAGCTACGCAATCGGGGAGAAGCACCGCAAGCGGCGCGAGCGGCTGCGAAAGGAATTGGCGGCGCTCGGCTGGGCGCTTCTCTCGCCGTCGACGTGGATCTCGCCGTCCGATACGCTCGAGGCCGCGCGCGAGGCGGCGACCGCTACGCGCACGCTCGACGCGGTCAACCTCTTCAGCAGCGAGTATCGCGGGCCGCTCAGCGACCGAGAACTTCTCGAGCGCTGCTGGGATATCGAGGCGATCGCCTCGGCCTACCGCGCGTTCATCGCGCGCTACGAGCCGCATCTCGCCCGCGAGCGCGAGCGGCACGACCTCGGCGACGAGGCGGCGCTCGTCGAGCGGCTCTGGCTCGTCCACGATTACCGGAAGTTTGCCTACATCGACCCCGGGCTGCCCAGCGAGCTGCTGCCGGCTCACTGGCCGGGCACGGCGGCCGCCGCGCTCTTCCGGGAATACTACGCGCTGCTCGACGCTAAATCACAACGCTACTTTCATCTCTGCACCCAAGGGTGAAACGGGTGGGCGCCCCGGAGCGTCGAATCGAGCCGCCCATGCCCAAACGTCTACTGCTCATTCTGACGGTTGCCGCACTGGCAATCGCCGCGTGCAACAACGGCTCCCCGAGCCCGACGCCTTCGGGAACGCCGTACTCGCCGCACCCCGACCCCTCGGTCACGAAGGCCGCCATTCTCGTGACGATCTTGGGCACGCCCCAGCCGCACGTTCCCGTCGAAGAGTCGACGCCGCAGAACACCTCGAGTCCGCGCCCCGGCACGCCGTTCGATACTGAGAAGACGAACAAGGTGGGCGTCGCCCACTTCTTTGGCCTCAAACCGTCGAAGACGTACTGCTGGGTCGCGATCGTTTCGAAGAGCCTGCAGTTCTCGGAGTGCGCGGGTTGGGCCGTCTGGCAGAGCGGCCAAATCATCTTAGGGACGTAGCAACAGCTTTTCGACTGCGCTCACCCTTCGACTGCGCTCACGGTGACAACGGGCGCCCTTCGACTGCGCCCAGGGTGACAACGGGCGCCCTTCGACTGCGCTCAGCCCTTCGACTCCGCTCAGGGTGACAACGGGCGCCCTTCGACT
>DATKMJ010000016.1 GCA_035541935.1 Candidatus Binatia bacterium
ATTCACATCCTCAATCCAAAGCCGAAGACGCCCGTAGGTGCGTGACGCTGAAACCAGCGCGACTGCTCGACTTGGGTTTGCGCCCCTATCGCGAGGTCTGGGAGTTGCAGCACCGCGTGCACGAAGCCGTGCGCCTCGGGCACGAACCGGACACGTGGATCGCCGTCGAGCATCCGCCGGTCGTAACGATGGGCCGTCAGGCGAAAGACGAGAACGTCCGCTTATCGCGGGATGAACTCGAGCGGCTCGGCGTCGATCTCGTCGCGATCGAGCGGGGCGGCGACGTCACCTATCACGGACCCGGGCAACTCGTCGTCTATCCGATCCTGCGGCTCGAGCGCTTTCGCGCGGTCGTTCCGCTCGTGCGCGCGCTCGAAGGCGCGGTCATCGAGACCTGCGCGCGCTTCGGCGTCGCCACGGAGCGTTGGGACGCGCACGCCGGCGTCTGGGCGGGGCGCAACCAGATCTGCGCGATCGGACTTGCAATTCGAAAGATGGCATCGCTGCACGGGATCGCGCTCAACGTCTGCACGAACCTCGATTACGATCGCTTGATCGCGCCGTGCGGCCTCGCCGATCGCGGGATCACGTCGCTGAGCGCGGAGACGGGGCGCGCGATTACCGTCGCCGAGGCGAAGCGCGCGCTCGTCGAGGAGCTGGCGCGAAGCTTCGACGTCGCGTTCGAAGAGACGCGGCTGGTGGCGTGATGATCGAAGTTGATTTGATTGCGCGACCCTTCGACACGCCCGCTACGCGGGCTACTCAGGGTGACACTGGGGGGAGAAAGCCGCCGTGGCTGCGCGTCTCGCTGCCGAGCGGCGACGAGTACGAACGCGTGAAGGCCGAGGTCAACGCGTTGGGGCTCCACACCGTCTGCAGAGAGGCGGCCTGCCCGAATCTCGCCGAGTGCTGGGGTCTGGGCACGGCGACGATCATGATTCTCGGCGACCTCTGCACGCGCGGCTGCCGCTTCTGCAACGTCAAGACCGGCAATCCGCGCGGCGAGATAGATTGGCTCGAGCCGCAGCGCGTGGCGGAAGCCGTGCGCGAGCTCGGCTGGAAGTATCTCGTTCTCACGGCGGTGGATCGCGACGATCTGCCCGACGGCGGCGCCCTGATCTTTGCGAATACCGTGCGCGCGATTCGCGAGCGCGCGCCCGGAGCGCGCGTCGAGATCCTCAGCGGCGATTATCGCGGCGATCTCCGCGCCGTGGACATCGTCGTGGACGCCAAGCCCGACGTCTTCGCGCACAATTTGGAGACCGTGCGGCGCCTGACGCCCTCCGTGCGCGACAAGCGCGCGAAGTACGACCAATCGCTGGCGGTGCTCGCGCACGCGAAGCGGCGCGCCCCGCAGCGTTACACGAAGACCTCGATCATGCTCGGGCTCGGCGAGACGCAGGACGAGATCGAGAGCGCGATGGACGATGCGCGCGCCGTCGGCGTGGACATCTTCACGATGGGGCAGTACCTGCAGCCGAGCAAGAAGCATCTGCCGGTCGTCGAGTTCCTCAGCCCGGGCGAGTTCGAGCGTCTCGGCGCGATCGCGAAGCGCAGGGGCTTCCACCAGGTCGTCTCGAGCCCGCTCTCGCGCAGCTCCTACCACGCGGAGCAGGCGTTTTAATCTCTTCGCCGCGCCGAAAATCGGCGCAACCGCCGGTACCGGGTCCTTGTTGGTAGGGCTAACGTGACGAAGGTATTCCTCACCAGGCCCGTCCTCGCGGCGGTCTGCTCCCTGCTTATCCTCATCTCGGGCCTCGTCGTGCTGCCGGCGATGGCGGTCTCGCAGTATCCGCAGATCGCGCCGCCGGTCGTCACGATCACCGCCGTCTACACGGGCGCCAGCCCGCAGGCGGTCGAGGCTCAGGTGACGACGCCGCTCGAACAGGCGGTCAACACCGTTCAGGGGCTGCGTTATCTCAGCTCGACGAGCGCCCAGGGGCTCTCGACGATCACCTGCACGTTCAATCTCGGGGTCAATCTCGACATCGCGGCCGCCGACGTGCAGAACTCCGTTCAATCCTCGCTCGGTCAGCTTCCGGCGACGGTCCAACAGGTCGGCATTCAGGTCGCGAAAAGCTCGAACAACTGGGTGCTCGGCGTCTCGCTGACCTCCGATCGCAAGAGCCTCGACACGCTGACGATGAGCAACTACGCGCAGCTCAACGTCAGCAACAACCTCAGCCGCGTCCCCGGCGTCTCGCAGGTCATCATCTTCGGCCAGCGCCAGTACGCGATGCGCGTCTGGCTCAATCCGATCAAGCTGCAGCAGCAGGGCCTCGACGCTACCGACGTCGTCACCGCGCTGCAGGAGCAGAACGCGGCCGTCGCGGCCGGAAGCATCGGCGCGCCGCCGTCGCCGAAGAATCAGCCCTACACCTATACGGTCAACGCGCTGACGCAGCTCTCGGATCCGAAAGAGTTCGCGAATATCATCCTGCGGGCGAATCCGAACGGTGGGTACGTCAAGCTCGGCGACGTCGCGCGAATCGAGCTCGGCGCCCAGAGCTACACGACCGACCTGCGCTTCGACGGAAGCGATCGCGTCGTCGGATTGGGCGTCCAGCAGTATCCCAACGCGAACGCCATCGACGTCGCGCGGCGCGTCGTGGACGAGATGAACCAGCTCGCGCCGCAGTTCCCGACGGGCATGCATTGGACGGTCGCCTTCGACGTCACGACCTACGTCAACGAATCCATCAAGGAAGTCGTCCTAACGCTGTTGCTCTCGATCGCGCTCGTCATCGGCGTCATCTACCTCTTCTTGCAGCATCCAAAATCCACGCTCATTCCGGCGGCGACGATCCCGGTCTCGCTCATCGGCACCTTCTTCGTGATGCAGATGTTCGGCTTCACGATCAACACGATCACGCTCTTCGGCTTGACGCTGGCGACCGGTCTCGTCGTAGACGACGCCATCGTCGTGATTGAGAACATCGCCCGTCACATGGAGATGAACAAGGGCAAGCAGAGCGGCATCGCGAGCGCCGCCGAGGCGATGCGCGAGATTCAGAGCGCCGTCGTGGCGTCGTCGCTCGTGCTGCTCGCCGTCTTCATCCCCGTCGGATTCCTTCCGGGCACGACGGGGCAGATCTACAAGCAGTTCGCGCTGACGATCGCGGCTTCGATCACGATCTCGCTCTTTCAGGCGCTCACGCTCGCGCCGGTGCTCTCGGCGCGGCTGCTCTCCGGCGAGTACGAATCGAAGGCGCGCTTCTTCCGGGCTTTCAACGAGGGGTTCAAGCGCTTCCGCGACTGGTACGGTCGCGAGTTGCCGCAGATGTTCCGCAACCGCTGGCCGATCGCCGCGGTCTTCGCCGGCGCTCTGCTGCTGACGATCTTTCTCGCCGGAAAGACGCCGCAAGGCTTCCTGCCCGACGAGGATCTCGGTTACTTCATCGTTCTCGTGCAAACGCCCGAGGGAACGTCGCTCGACGGCGAGCAGCGGATCGCGAAGAAAGCAGAGGCGATCATTCGCGCGCAGCCGGAGATCAAGCATCTCTTCGATATCGGCGGCTTCGGCTTCTCGGGCTCGGCGCCGAACCGCGGCATCATGTTCGCGCTGCTCAACCCGTGGGGAGAGCGCACGACGCCGCCGTGGTGTCAACTGATCTTCCTCTTCGCCCATCCCGACGCGTGCACTCCGCACTCCGCGTTCGCGGTCGAGCAGCGCTTAAACTACGCCTTCTACACGCAGGTTCCCGAGGCGCAGATCTTCGCGTTCAATCCGCCCGCGATCAACGGGGTCGGCAACTTCGGCGGCTTCCAGTTCGAGCTCGAAGACCGGGGCAACGTCGGTCTCGACAATCTAATGAACACCGCGTATGCGATCATGGGCGCCGCGGCAAAGGATCCGCGCCTGCAGAACGTCTTCACGCAGTTCCGCATCAACTCGCCGCAGATCGAATCCACGATCGACCGGGACAAGGCGAAGTCCATCGGCGTCTCGCTGCAAGACATCTTCACGACGATGGAGGTAGACCTCGGCTCCCTCTACGTGAACAACTTCACCTATCTGAACCGATCGTGGCAGGTCGACGTGCAGGCGGACGCGCCCTACCGAAACAGCGTCGCATCGCTCGGCAACCTCTACGTGCACTCGAACTCCGCGCCCGGCACGGCGGTCGTGCCGAACGCGATCGCGACGGCGTTGCCGGGCGCCGCGGCGAGCGCCTCGACCGCGACCGGCGGCGTGATGACCCCGCTCTCGTCGCTGATGCAGATCCACATGGCGCTCGGCCCGCCGGTCATCTCGCACTACAATCTCTACCGCAACATCGAGCTGAGCGGCTCCAACTCGCCGGGCACGAGCACCGGCACCGCGATCACCGCGATGCAGCAGATCGCCTCGCAGGTGATGCCGAAGGGCGTCTCGTTCGAATGGACGGGCTTGCAGCTCGATCAGATCGCGGCCGGACCGCTGACGATCGAGATCTTCATCCTCTCGCTCGTCTTCGTCTTCTTCGTGCTCTCGGCGCAGTACGAGAGCTACATCGATCCGCTCATCGTGCTGCTCGCGGTGCCGACCGCGCTGCTCGGCGCGCTGCTCTTCATCAACCTTCGCCACCTCCCGATTCCGTTTCTCTTCGATCCGACGCTATCGCAGGACGTCTACGCGCAGGTGGGTTACGTCATGCTCATCGGCTTGGCGAGCAAGAGCGCGATTCTGATCGTCGAATTCGCAAACCAGCAGCTGCGCGACGGCGCGACGATCGTGCAGGCGGCGATGCGCGCGGCGCAGACCCGCTTGCGTCCGATCCTCATGACGTCCATCGCATTCGTGATCGCGGTCATCCCGCTCGTCTTTGCCTCGGGCGCCGGCGAAGCGGCGCGTCACTCGCTTGGCACGGTCGTCTTCGGCGGCATGCTGATGTCCACGGTGCTCAATCTCGGTATCACGCCGGTGCTCTACGTCATCATCAAGTCGTTCGAGCTGCGCGGGCAGACGCCGGGCAGCGACGGTCAAGCGCACGGAGAGATTAGCGACGAATCGCCGGCGCCGGCGAGCGTGTAGAAGGAACTCGATTCCGTTAAGGCAACCTCAGCGTAGGATGCCTGACAGAAATAATAACCGTCGTTATCGCGCAATCGCAGCCGTAACGGCGTTTTTCGTTGCAGCGTACGCGCTTCCGGCGGTTGCCGACGACGGCACCGGCGACGTCTTTCAGAAATCGATCGTTCCCGGTGCGAACGACGCGATCAAAAGCGTGATGAGTCAACCGAAGGCGCCGAAGCAAGACTCGACGGTCGCGCAAGCGCCGCCGGTGAGCCAGCCGGCGATTCGAGGACCGAAAGTCGAGCTGCCCGGCGGACGCTGGACCTACATGGTCGACTTCTCGATGGCGACGCCGTCGGGCGACATCGGCGAGTACGGGAAACAGGGATGGCTGATGGGCGGCATGGACGCATCGGTCTCGTACGGTTTCAATTGGTCGACGCGGCTTGCCGCGAGCATGTTCCAACTCCAGCACTGGCCGATGGGCTTTAACACCGGCACGACGCCCGTCTATCTCGCCGGCTTCCAGAATCCCGTCGGGTGCGCCGATCTCACGGGCGGCAACGCGTGCGGCCCGGGCGCCGGGCGCAATCTCAACGTGCGAACGAAGGATACGTTCGGCGTCTTCATGCTCGAGAAGATGTTCGTCATCAAGTCGGACAAGTTGCCCGGGCCCGTGCCGATCGTCGTCACGCCGACCTACGTCGTGCGCGGCGGGCAGATCGGCTTCACGCAGCACAACAACGACGTCGTGCCGTTCACTTACAACCTGCCCGACGGCCCGGTCGAGACGATTCCGGTGCGCACGGCGCAGTATTACGCGGTGGCGCTGACCTTCCCGTTCCTCAAGACGCCGAAGATGTTCGGCACGTTTACCATCGCGCCGCAGTGGCTCGTCCACACCGCCGGCGCGAACGTCGGGAACTCGATGCAGCTCCCGCAGGTGCTCTACCTCGAGTACACGCCGTTCCACGGAACGACGCTCTTCTTCGAGCCGCAGAGCGCGCGCGATTATCTGCCGACCGATCCATATCCCGAGCATCTCATCGCGTACTTCTTGGGCGCCTCGCAGCGCGTCTCGAAGTACGGCTTCGTCCAAGTCGTGCTCAACAGCGGCGGCCCGACGAACCTCGGACCCGACGGCGTGACCGGCATCAAATGCCTGACGGTCCAGCAGGCGATCAACAACGCCTGCGGCCTGGCGATCGGCGGTCTCAAAGCGACGCAGTTGCAACTGCAGTTCGGCATCGGTTCGCCGAGCGTCTTCCCGTTATAGCGCCGGAGGCTGGAGCATGAAACACGCACTCGTCAAGACATCGCTCGCGCTGCTCGCTCTCTGCGCGCTCGCGGCATGCGGCGGAGGCGCCGGCGGCGGCGCAAACGCGATGCTGCCGAACCACGCGGGCGTCATCAAGCCGGCGGGGAGTTCGATCCTCACGAAGATCGTCGGCGTCGGCGATAGCCTGACCGCGGGATATCAGTCAAATGGGTTTCTCGGCGAGACGGGATTCAAGAATCCCTACAATCCCGGCCACCAGGTCCCGCCCGGCCAAGCCAACGGCTGGTGGGCGCTGCTCGTCGAGCAAGCGTCGGGCGGATCGCTCGAGAGCGCGATCGACAACATGTACGACCCCTCGAAGAGTCCGCTGCCGTTGATCAAGGCGCCCGGTCTCGACAATCAGATCGTTCCGTACGCGTTCGGCTTCCCGATCGTGGAGCTCAAGAGCGGCGACATCTGCACGGACAACGGCGGGTTCAACGCGTCGGCCTATCTCTTGCGCGGATCGGCGAAGGTGCGCATGAATCCGACCTCGACCGCGATCCGCAACTTGGGCGTTCCGGGCATCACGCTGCACGAGGCGGTCGTGCTCCATCAGCCGCAGACGACGACGTGCAAGCCGCTGCCGGGCATACCCGGCCTGCTCAGCACCGTCGTCGCCGAGGAGAGCGAGACGTTCTGGCCGGTGCTGCGCAACTTTACGAAAGTCCCGCGCCTCACCGACGTCAACGCCGCCGCGTCGCTCCATCCGACGCTCGCCACCGTCTGGCTCGGCGCCAACGACGTGCTCAAATACATGGGCAGCGGCGGGCGCTTCGTCGGCGGCGACCGGACGGCGGGTCAGGCGGAGAGCGACGTTCGCTCCGCAATCAACACGCTCGAGCACGCCGGCGCAGCCGTCGTCGTCATGAACCTGCCGAACATCGTCGAGACCGGCTTCTTCCAGCGCGTCACGATGCCGAAGAATCAGCACCAGTGCCGGATCCGAACCTACGCCGCCTGTTTGATGGCGCTCGACGGGCTGGATTCGTTCGTCCCGGGCATCGCAAAGAAGTACGGTCTCGACACGCCGGGCGGCTGCGTTCCGGCATCGGTGACGAAACCGTGCGGCTATCTCACGCTGCCCGGCGTCGTCGAGATCATCCAGTACTTCAACGCCTACGGCGAGCCGCCGAACCTCGACTGCGCGACCCCTGCACCGCACTGCAAGGCCGTCGCGGGGAGCGGCCTGGGGATGAACTACATCACGCCGGAGTTCGCGGGCAAGGTACAGTCGCGCAACGATGCGATCAACCAGGGGATAGACGACGCCGCGTCGTCGGCGCACGTGCCGCTCGTGGACGTCCACGCGATCTTCGTCGGACTGGCGAGCGGGAATCCCGCCAACCCATACTACCACCTCGCCGCCTCGATCAATCCCGGCGTCTGCTGCACGCTCGGCTATCTCTACGGCGTGCAGAGTTTCGACGGACTTCATCCGTCGAACACGGGCTACGCGTTGATTGCCTACGACGTCATCGCGACGATCAATCAGGCGTACGGCACGCAGATCCCGGAGGTGGACCTGCAGGCCGCCTATAGCGGCACGCGCTGCTCGAACCCGAAGTACTGCTTCCCGGACCCGTACGCACCGCCTAACGACATCCCGTAGGCTCCGCGACCTCGCAGCGACGGTCGGAGCGTTCGACCGATCCGGCGTGGAGCCGGGTTACGCGCTGCGCTGCACGATCGGCGTCGCGATCCCGCTCGTCGCCGCGACGCTGCTCGGCGATCCGGCGCTCGGGGTCGCCGGCGCGATCGGCGCGTTCATCACCGGCTTTACGTCGCTGCAGGGCGTCTATCGAACGCGTCTGACGGCGATGCTCTTCGCCGCGCTCGGGATGGCGGCGACGAGCTTCATCGGCTCGTTAGCCGGCCATTCCTCGCCCGCAATCGTCGCGGCGACCGTGCTCGCGGGATACGCGTGCGGCACGATCGGGCAACTCGGTCCCGCGGCGTCAACGGTCGCGCTCAACTCGTTCGTCGCGTTCGTTCTCTTCTCGAGCCGGCCGCTCGGGCCGGAGCAGGCACTCATCCAATCGGCGTGCGTGCTCGGCGGCGGTCTCGTGCAAGCCGTTCTTCTCTTGATCGCCTGGCCGGCGGCGCGGCGCGGCGTCGAGCGCGCGGCGCTCGCCGACGTCTATCGCAACCTTGCGAGTTACGCGCGCGGCATCGCCGAGAATCCCGAGACGGCGCCGCCGATCACGCCGCTGGCGACCGCGCGCCAGGTGCTCGCCGATCCGCAGCCCTTCGCGCGTTCGGGCGAGATCGCGCGGGTCAATCGCCTCCTCGAAGACGCCGAGGTCATTCGCAAACGCCTCGGCGCGCTCGCCGCCGGCGCGCCGCGCGGACTCCCGCGAACGCTTGCCGAGAGCTTGGACGCGATCGCGCGCGTGCTGATGGGGAGCGACGAAGCCGTCCCCGCCTTTGCGTTCGCGCCGGACGACGACGCGCACCGTTTCGCAGCAGCGGACCTGGCATCGCACGTGCGCGATGCGGCGGAAGCGGCGACGATGCTCGCGCGCGGGCGCGTACCGAACGTGCACCTGCTTTCGAAGCCGCGACCCGGACCGTACGTGCAGACTCACATAGACTGGCTGAGCCGCGACGCGCTGCGCTTTGCGCTCGTCGCCGGCATCGCGATGATTCTGGGGCGTCACTTTGCGGCCGAACGCGGCTACTGGATCGCGCTGACGGCCGCGCTCGTTCTCAAGCCCGATTTTCAAACGACCTTCGTCCGCGGCGTCGGGCGTATCGGTGGCACGCTCGTCGGCGCCGTCGTCGCCGGCTTCGCGGTCGCGCTCGTGCGCGGGCACCCGGCGCTCCAGGTCGCGGGCGTCCTGACGACCGCAGCGGCGGCGTACCTCACCTTCAACCCCAACTACGCGCTCTTCACGATCGCGATCACCTCGTTCGTCGTCATGATCTTGAGCATGCAGGGCGTCGCGGGAACGACGACGATCGAGCAGCGCGTCCTCGACACGCTCGCCGGCGGCGCGCTCGCGATGATTGGATTTCTCGCGCTGCCGTCGTGGGAGCGCAAGCGAACGCGCCCGCTGCTCGGCGACCTTCTCGACGCGCAGCGGCGTCTGGCGGACGCAATTCTCGCCGCGTACGCAAACCCGTCGCCCAGCGCGCGCAAGACCATCGCCGCGGCCCGCACCGCGATCTGGAAGGTTCGCACGGCGGTCGAGACCTCGATCGACCGGACGCGCCACGAGCCCACGTCGCATCACACGATCGGCGCGGCCCGGGCGCTGCGCATCCTCGCCGCGACGCAGCGCTTCGCGCTCGCCAACCTCGTGCTCGAGACGGCGCTCGAGACGCAGCGCCTGCCCGCGCCGCCCGCCGCGCTGACCGCTTTTGCGGCCGCGCTCGACGACGAGATGGCGGAACTCGCGCGTGCGTTGCGCGCGTCACGCGCGCCGCGCTGCGGCCCGCGCTTGCGCGAGGAGCGGGCGCGCCTCGAGGCCGAGCTCGACGCGCGCGACCCCGAGCAACGGCTCGTCCTCGACGCGGTCGGCGGCTATGCCGAAGCGATCGCACGGCTAAGGCGCCTGCTCGGCGCCCGATCTTCTACCGCTTAGGACTTCGCAAACGCCAGGAGATCCTCGTGGAAGCGGTCGCGATGCGTCGCGAAGAGCCCGTGCGGCGCTCCCGGATAGACTTTCAGCGTTGCGTTCTTCACGATCTTGACCGCGAGCTCCGACGCGTCGGCGATCGGGACGATCTGATCGTCCTCGCCGGCGATGAAGAGCACGGGCACGTCCATCTTCTTGAGGTCTTCCGTGAAATCGGTCTCTGAAAACGCCTTCACGCAGTCGTAGGCAGCCGCGTAGCCGACCTGCATGCTCCACAACCAGAACGTGTCGATCACGCCCTGCGAGACATTCGCGCCGGGGCGGTTGTAGCCGTAGAACGGCAGCGCAAGGTCGCGATAGAACTGCGCGCGATCCTTCGCCAAGCCCGCGCGTAGGCCGTCGAACGCGCTCATCGGCAGGCCGCCGGGATTCGTCGCGCTCTGGATCATCACCGGCGGCACCGCGCCGACGAGCACGACCTTCGCGACGCGGCTCGTGCCGTGGCGGCCGATGTAACGCGCGACCTCTCCGCCGCCGGTCGAGTGGCCGATGTGGATCGCGCTCTTGAGGTCGAGCGCGGCGGTGAGCGCCGCGAGGTCGTCGGCATAGTGATCCATGTCGTTGCCTTGCCAGGTCTGCGCCGATCTGCCGTGGCCGCGCCGGTCGAGCGCGATCGCGCGATGGCCGTTCGAGGCGAAGAGCGCGAGTTGCTCGTCCCATGCATCGGCATTGAGGGGCCACCCATGGCTGAAGACGACGGGCTGCCCCGCGCCCCAGTCCTTATAGAAAATCTCCGTCCCGTCGGTTGTCGTAATCGTCGGCATCTGCTTACCTCCTCAGGGCTCCCATGGTACCGCAGATAGCGGAGCGAAAGATACCTCGTCCCTGATGACGCATCTCGTTCTCGCGGCAATCGCCGGCGCAGTGCCGGAGCCCTCTCCGACTCCTCGCCAGCAGCGGTTCAGCGTTCACGCTCAATCGACGGTCACGCAGCAGTACCACCAAGGATTCCCCGCCGCCTACTCGGGTACGCAGAGCCTCTACAATCAACCCGACAACGCACGCACGTTCGACGTGACGCTCTACCTCGGGGCGAGGCTGTGGAGCGGCGCCTGCGCGTACGTAAATCCGGAACTCGACGAAGGCTTCGGACTGGGCAATCCGGGCGCTCCCGGCCAGCCCTACAACGGAACCTTCGGCGTCGCCGGTTTCGTCAGCGGAGAGGCCTATAGACTAGGCTCGGCGACCTCGTACGCGCGCATCCAGCGCGCCTTCGTCAGGCAGGTCATCGACCTCGGCGGCGACCCCCAGCCGGTCGTTCCGGACGCCAATCAAATCGGCGGTTCCGTCACGACTCGAAACCTGACGTTAACCGCAGGCAAGTTTGCCGTCACCGACGTCTTCGACGACAACCCGTACGCACACGACCCAAGAAACGACTTCCTCAACTGGTCGATCATCGACATGGGAGCGTTCGATTATGCGGCGGACGCTTGGGGATACACGTACGGCATCAGCGCCGAACTCGCCGGCAGGACGTCGACGGTGCGCGCCGGCCTCTTCCAGCTCTCGAAAGTCCCCAACGATATCGCAATCGAAAGCCGGCCGCTTCTTCAATACTCGCCGATCGTCGAGTACGAACGGCGCACGTCGCTCTTCGGAGGCCATCCTGGGTCGATCAAGGCCCTCGTTTATTACGACGAGGGCTTCTTCGGGCCGTACGCCGACGCCGTCGACGCCGCGCGGGGCACCGGCCGCGTACCGAGCACCGCCGACGTGCGAAGCAAACATCTCAAGGCGGGAGGCGGCATCAACCTCGCGCAGGAGGTGGCCGCGCACGTCGGAGTCTTTGCCCGCGCGAGCGCGATGAACGGGACGTACGAGGCCGACGAGTTCACCGACATCGACCGGTCGCTCTCGGCCGGCGCGTCGGTCGACGGAGGCCTCTACCGCAGGCCAAACGACGCCTTTGGATTCGCGCTGGCCTTTAATTCGATATCGGCCCCCGCACAGGAGTATTTTGCAGCCGGCGGACTCGGCGTGCTCGTCGGCGACGGCGGCTTAACGTACGGCGGCGAGCGCATCGAAGAGATGTACTACAAGCTCGGCATCGCGACGTACGGAGCGATCACTGCGGACTATCAGCACGTCGGCAACCCGGCGTACAACACCGTGCGCGGCCCGGTATCGATCTTCGGCTTACGGTACCACGTGGCGCTGTAGCGCGTCGGGCCGCTCGGCGTGCCTACGGTTTATGCGTAGATGCCGCGGAGCTTCGAGGCTTTGACGACGCGGTCGATCGCCAGCGTGTAGGCGGCGGTTCGCAGCGTCGCGTGCCGCGTGTTCGCGATCGTGCGGATCTGGTGGAGGTTCGAGAGCAGGAAGTCCTCGAGGCGCTCGTTGACCTCGGCCTCTTTCCAGAAGAATCCCATCCGGTCTTGGGCCCACTCGAAGTACGAGACGGTCACGCCGCCGGCGTTTGCCATGATGTCGGGGATGACGACGATGCCGCGCTCGCGCAGCACGCGATCGGCCTCGGGGGTCGTCGGCCCGTTCGAGCCCTCGACGATCAACTTCGCTTGCACCTTCGCGGCCGACTCGGGAGTGAATACCTTTTCGAGCGCGGCGGGAACGAGCACGTCGCATTTGCTCGCCAGCAACTCGGCGTTCGTGATCTTCTCCCCGCCCTTGAAACCTTCGAGCGTCCCAAACTTGGCTGCGTGCTCCGCCGCTCCGTTGACGTAGATGCCGTTCTCGTTGTAGTAGGCGCCGGTGACGTCGGAGATGCCGACGACTTTGCAACCGCGCTCCTCGAAAAGCCGCGCCGCGTGCATGCCGACGTTGCCGAAGCCTTGAATCGCGATCGTCGCTTTGTCGGGACGCAGATCCATCTCCGCCATCTCGTCGAGCGCACAGATCGTCACGCCGCGGCCCGTCGCTTCGACGCGCCCGCGCGAACCGCCGATCTCGAGCGGCTTGCCGGTGACGACGCCCGGCATGTTCTGCCGGACGTGCATCGAGTAGGTGTCCATGAACCACGCCATCACCTGCGGCGTCGTATTGACGTCGGGCGCGGGCACGTCCTTATCAGGTCCGACGACTTCGACCAGCTCCGCGGCGTAACGCCGCGTGATGCGCTCGAGCTCGTTCGAGGAGAGGGTCGCCGGATCGCAGGTGACGCCGCCCTTGCCGCCGCCGAAGGGGAGATCGACGACCGCGCACTTCCACGTCATCCAGAACGCGAGCGCGGTCACCTCGTCGAGCGTCACCCGGGGATGGTAGCGAATGCCGCCTTTGGCGGGACCGCGTGCGAAGTTGTACTGCACGCGATAGCCGGTGTAGACTTCGAACTCGCCGGAATCTCGCTGAAACGGGATCGAGAAGATGATCTGCCGCGAGGGGTGCGTCAGGATGCGGCGCATGCCGGCATCGAGCTCGAGAAGGTCGGCGGCCTCGTTGAAGTACGCGATCGCGTCGCCGAAGACCGAGACCTCGCGCACCGAGGTTTCGCGCAGAGCAGTCGTCATAAGGCTAAGGTTTGTCGAACGCGGTCCGCGGCCCCTTGGCTCACACGTTGAACCTGAAGTTGACGACGTCGCCCTCTTGCATGACGTACTCCCGCCCCTCGCTGCGGACCCGGCCGGCCGCTCGCATCGCCTCCATCGTCCGATACTCGACGTAGTCGTCGTACGAGACGATCTCGGCCCGAATGAAGCCTCGCTCGAGGTCGCTGTGAATGGTCCCGGCCGCACGGGGCGCCTTCGTCCCCCTTGGGATCGGCCAGGCGCGGGCTTCCTTCTCCCCCGCCGTGAGGAACGTCATGAGGCCCAGCAGGTCGTAGGCGGCTGCCGAGAGGTCGTCGAGGCCGCTGCGTTCGATCCCCAGCTCTCGCTGGAACTCGGCTGCCTCGTCCTCGGAGAGGCCGGCCAGTTCGGCTTCCAGCTTCCCGCTGAGGACGATCGCTCGCCCGCCCTCGGCCCGCGCGATCTCCTCGACGGCGCGCACGCGCTCGTTCGGCGCCCCGGCCTGCACTTCGTCGACGTTGGCGACGTAGAGCATCGGCTTGAGGGTGAGCAAGAACGAGTCGGCCGCGACCCGCGCCTCGAGACTCTCCGGGGCAAAACTCCGCGCCGGGCGCGCCTCCTCGAGCGCCGCGGCGAGCCGCTGCGCCGCCTCCAGGTACTCGCGCGTCTGCGCCTGCGAGCGGACCTCACGCTCGAGCTTGGCGATGCGCTTACGCATGGTCGCAAGGTCGGCAAGCGCCAATTCGATCGCCACGATCTCGCAGTCGCGACGAGGGTCGGGCCGTCCCTCGACGTGAGTTACGTCTTCGTCCTCGAAGCAGCGCAAGACCATCGCGATGGCATCGGTCTCCCGAATGTGGCTCAAGAACGCGTTGCCGAGGCCCTCGCCGGCGCTCGCGCCTCGCGTCAGGCCCGCGATGTCGACGAAGCGCACGGTCGCCGGCACGACGCGCTGCGCGCTCACGAGCGTCTGCAGCACCGCCAAGCGCGGGTCGGGGACGGCGACCTCGCCGACGTTCGGATCGATCGTTGCGAACGGATAGTTCGCGGCTAAGGCTTGGGCCGAGCGCGTGAGCGCGTTGAAAATCGTCGACTTCCCGACGTTCGGCAGTCCGACGATTCCGCACGAAAGTGGCATACTTCGAGCGGGGCCGTTCGGGCCGGCAAGAAAATTTGCCTGGCGTGTCGGATACGTCGGAGATGCGCCAAATGAAGGTCGACAAGCTCGGAATCGACCTCCTGACCCACGATCCCGTCGTCATCCTCAAGGACATGGACGGCTCCCACTACCTGCCGATTCTGATCGGACCCTTCGAAGCGACCGCGATCGCGCTCGCGCTCGAAGGCGCGCCGGTGCCGCGCCCGCTCTCCCACGACCTCATGCGCAACATCTTGGAGACGCTCAACGTCAATCTGGAGCAGGTCGTGATCCACGACATCAAAGACTCGACCTTCTTCGCCAAGCTGATCGTGCGCACGAACGGCGACCTTCAGGAGATCGACGCGCGGCCGTCAGACGGCATCGCCCTCGCCCTTCGCGTCCCCGCGCCGATCTTCGTCTCCGACAAGATCGTCCTCGAAGAGGCGACCGCGGAGCGCAAGCCGGTCAACGAAACCGAGATGGCGCGCTTCAAGAAGTTCCTCGACGACCTCAAGCCTTCAGACTTCAACCGCTGACGTACGTCGTCGCGAACAGTGGAACGCGGCGCCAACGGGAATCGAAAGCGATACCGCGGCACGACCCGGGGCACCTTAGTTCTCTCGGCGCAACTACGATAGTGCGAAAAGGATCTTTCCTGCTCCCGTGGATTTGTTTGACGTTGATGCCTCTACTGTGTCCCGCCGATGTTCCCGAACAATACCGCGACTTTAGCGGTGACGGCCCTACGGGCCCGGCTGCCGGCGGGTTCGCACTCGCATTGACTTCAGATGCCTCAATTGTGGTTTTGGGATCCCCAATGTGGGTGACTGTTGAAGTTAGAAATGTCTCAGGGCGATACCAAACCGGGATGTTCAACTCGCGTCATTCTGCATATAAGTTCAAAATCGTCAATGCTATATTCCGCACGATGGTGCCGCCCAATGGCAACAATCATTTCGGTCGTGAAGTAGGCTCATTCCCGATCGGCGGATGGCCGATACCGAAGGGCACATCGTTGTTTGGCAGATTTAGGCTAGACCGCCTCTACAGCTTCAAATGGCCTGGAGTGTACTCGGTTCAGGTCGTCGAAGGGCAGCCGATAATACGCGGAAAGCGTATCGTCCTTGCTTCAAACGCAATAACGATTACCGTTCTCCCATGACCCGCCACCGCGGGCCAAATGTGGGCCGCCCGGACCACGGACAACGCAAAAAGCAACGCGGACAGGAGTCTCAACGTAATTCCAACGGGAATCGAAAGCGATACCGCAGATAACACGAGAAAACTGGACGATAACAGAAATAAACGTTTCAGGGTGATGGCGCTATCTGCGTTTCTCGGGTTGTCAGCGGTGGCTCGGCGATCGGCAAAGGTTTCCGGCTGAGCTGAGTAGCGTTTTCAACAGGCTCAAGTCAGGGCCGTTGATCGTCACGAGGGCCGAGGCGGCTGTAGCGCATGCCTCGGCGCCACGAAGATCACGAAGAGGAACGGCGACTCGCGCCCAGGTCTCTCCGGGAACGCCCGTTCAACGACATCGACTACTGCCGACGTCACGGCTCTTGACGTTAAGGCTGAAGTACGCTAACCCAGTTGTCGAATAGTACCCTCAGCCGATCGCCGGTCCTTCGCCCCCGCCCAATGGAAAGTGCAAGGCCAACCATGCTGCGCAGAGGGTTAAGTAGCGCGCGTGAGCGGCCCTTGAGCACGACGTGGCCATAATCGGCAAAGCGCAGGGTTGTAGCTCGTTGGTGGTACGTCAGGGTCGGAAACTCTCTCAGTAGCGTCTCACCGAAGTAAATTGCTACGTCAAAAGCGATAGAGTATGAGCGGTTTGTCAGGCCCTCGCGAGGCAGATCAGCCGGAAACACCGAATTGCTCTCCAGCTTCTCGGCCTCCGAGGCGGTCAGTGGTCTGAGCTCAACCGCCGAAGCAAACCATCGGCCAAGCACGGACAGCGAGCCAGCAGTCAGGTCCGGACGCCACTGCTCAAATCCGGGAGTTCGTCTGACGGCGCTCGCCAGCTCTTCGATCCGAGCCGGAACCGAGGCCACGTACCATTCCCGGTAGCTGCGGAGTTCCTGCTTCGACATCTCGCGGAGCAGCTTAGTGAAAGGCGGCCTGACTAGGTCGTATTCCGAACTCAATGAATAATCACCTGAAATCCCCGCTGCCTGGAGGCAGTCTAATAACGGTTTTGATGGCGCTATCGTGAGTCCTCGGCCTCCGGGGTCCCGTCTGCAACGAGAACTCAAATGTGTCTGCGATGCTCGTGACATGAAAGCGCTTTGAGCTGCTGACCGCGTCAAACGGTACGTCGATGACCTCTACTACTCGCGCTGCGCCGAACGTCTATGGTTGACATATAACGGCAATCGTTATATGCTCATCATAAGGTGATCAGAGGCTTCCGCGACCGCGATACCGAGCGCCTCTGGAATCGGCAACGCGTCGCGCGCTTTGGCTCGTTCGAGGGCGTGGGGCGCCGCAAGCTCGTTATGCTCAATAATGCGAGGCGCCTCGGCGATCTTCAGTCGCCGCCTGGAAACGCACTTGAGTCGCTCAAGGGAGATCGCAAAGACCAGCATTCGATTCGCATCAATCAGCGGTACCGCATCTGCTTTCGGTGGAGAGACGGAGACGCATACGAAGTTGAAATTACCGATTATCACTAAGGGATATTGAAATGGGCAAGAGTCAGCGAATTCCGCCAACGCATCCTGGCGAAATCCTTCTCGAGGAGTACATGAAGCCTTATGCGCTGAGTGCGAACGCCCTAGCAACGGACTTGGGTCTTCCGGCGACGCGTATAGGAGATATTATTCATCAGCGGCGCGGCGTTACGGCCGAGACCGCGATCGCGCTCGCCGAGTATTTCAAGACATCCGCTGAATTCTGGCTCGGCATTCAGATGCAGTACGACAAGGAAATCGCCGAGGACGAAATCGGTCAACGGGTTCGATCGCGCATTCGTCATCGGGCGCTGGTCGAAAAATAGCGGCCGCTTGGAGCGGCCCCGTTTGTGCTAGATTCGCGCGAAGAGCACAGCGACGTAACCGCAAAAAATCAGAAACGCCGCGACGGCGTTGAACTTGTGATATGCCTCGTTGGCAGAGAGCAGCGCCGGCACGTTGAGCGCGATCATGACGGCCTTCATCGCCGCGTCCACCGGATTGCCGAGGTTTCGGTAAACGAAGATATCGGGGAGGTAACTCGCGGCGAGCGTCACGATGATGACGCCGAAGAAGACCTGCCGCCTGCCGAAGTACTCTTTGCGTAGGTCGATCGGCATCTCGGCCGGCTCGGCGACGACGAGCGCGCAGAGCACGTAAGCGCCGATCGGAATCAAGAGCATGGCGACGAACGTCGGGAACGTCCAATCGGGCAGGCCGCGCCACGCAAAGCGCGACCACCACACCTGGATGTCGATGATGAGCAGCGTGACCATCCAGAGCGCCGACGGCCAATACCACCGCACGGCATCGCGGCGGTGGACGAGGCGCACCGCGCCGGCGAGCAGCGTCGTGATTGCGAATCCGATCACGATCGAGATGAGAACCGAGATATGCTCGAACGCCGTCACGCAAAGGATTATGTCATCGCAGAGGCCTACAACGCAAATCCTATGACGGAGCAACTGCGGGCCGAGATCGGGGTTTTCGGCGGGTCGGGATTCTATTCGCTCATCGAAGGGGCGCACGAAGCGTGGGTCGAGACGCCGTACGGCGCGCCGAGCGACAAGGTCGCGCTCGGCGAGATCGCGGGCCGGCGCGTCGCGTTTCTCCCGCGTCACGGCAAGGACCATCGCTTTCCGCCGCAGGCGATTAACTACCGCGCGAATCTCTACGCGATGAAGGCGCTCGGCGTCAAGTGGATCATCGGCCCGACCGCGGCCGGCTCGCTCGACAAACGCGTCAAGCCCGGCTCGATGGTCGTCGCCGACCAGCTCGTCGACCGGACGAGCGGCCGCAAGGACACGTTCTACGACGGACCGATTACGACGCACGTCAGTTTCGCCGATCCGTACTGTCCGACGCTGCGGCCGATCGCGAGCGAGTCGTTAACCTCGCTCGGCATCGAGACGCACGACCGCGGCACCGTCGTCGTGATCCAGGGCCCACGCTTCTCGACGCGCTCGGAATCGAAGTGGTTCCAGAGCCAGGGATGGGAGGTCATCAATATGACGCAGTATCCCGAGGCGTATCTGGCGCGCGAGCTCGAGATCTGTTACGTCAACATCTCGCTGATCACCGATTACGACGTCGGCCTCGAAGGGATGCCGCCGGTCTCGCACCACGCGGTCATCGAAGTCTTCAACCGGAATAACGAACGCGTCAAGAACGCGATCGGCACGATCGTCGAGCGCATACCGGCCGAAGCGGATTGTCCTTGCCGCCACGCGCTCGAAGGAGCCCGCTTCTAAGCCGTCATGCGCCGGGCGCTCAACGTGGACGTCGCAATGTACGCGCGGGCGTTTGGGATGCTCGCGCGCCACCCATCCATCCTCGTGATGCCGCTACTCGCTGCGGTCATCGAACTGCTGATGGACCAAATCTCGCCCTTCTTCACCGACGCGGTCGGCGGGATGGGGAGTTTCCTCTTTACCATCGTCGTGCAGTTGGCCTACGGCTTCTGCTTCGGCGTCGCGGTCATCGGCGCGAGCAACGTCTGGCGCGGCCGGCATGCGTCGTTCGACGAGGCCTGGGAGGAGGGCCGGCATAAGGCCGGCGGGATCCTGATCGCGACCGTCGGCTTCTACTTCTTGATCTATGCCGCGGGATATATCGCCTCGTTCGTGGGCAGCCCGATACTCCAGATCGTGCTGCAACTCGTCGTCGCCTTCTTCCTCATCTACACGATACCGGCCGCGGCGATCGGCGGAATGCCGGGCAATCTCGCGATCGGCGCGTCGTTCCGCGCCGTGCGCGAGGGTTATCTCGGCGCCGCAATTCTCGCGATCGTCTTCGTGCTCTTATGGATTCTGCTTCCGGAGTACGCAGGCCGGTTGGCCACTCCGCTCGGCGTCATCGGCTACCAACTGACCGTCGCCGTCGTCAAAGCCGTCGCGCTTGGCTACCTGGCCTTCCCGTTCGCGAAGCAGTACGACGACGTCGCGTTCAGAGGCTACTGGTAAGCGCCATCCGGACGAGTTCGCTCACGAGCGCCGGATTGACGTTCGTCCGCGCCAGCCGCTGCGCTTCGTCGAGTTTTCCCAGCAGCGCGGTCGCGGCGCGCCGATCGATCGCGGCGAGCCCGCGCAACCGCTCGGCCTGATCGAGCGAGAGCAGCGCGGCGCCGTCGCCACCGCTTGCGACGATCCAATCGCGCACGAGCGTCTTGACCGTCTCCAGCCCGTCGTCGAGCGTCTCCCGGCTCGCCCATGCGTCCTGCGGCGAGTTGCCGGCGAGGCTCTCGAAAAACCACCGCACGACCTGCGCGCGTAACGAATCCTCTTCGCCTTCGAGCGCCTCGAGCGATCGCGCAACGTTCGGAAAGCGCAGTTCGATGAGGCGCGAGCGGATCGTCGGCAAGAGACGCCCCGGCGTCGCCGAGGTCAAGATCGCGACGACGCCGCGCGGCGGCTCTTCGAGAAATCGGAGCAGCGCGTTGGCTGCCTCGTGCGTCGCGAAGCCGACGTCGCCGAGCAAGAGGATCCGGCGACCGCCGCCGTACGACTGCAATGAGAAGAGATGGACGAGATCGCGCGACGAGAGCTCCTGGCTCTCGTGAAATCCGGCGCGCGCGTCCTGATCGCCGATCCGCAAGACGCCCTCGTGCTCGATAAAGTCCGGATGGTGCGCGCTCTCGCCGCGAAAGAGCGCGCACGAGGAGCACGTGCCGTCGTATCCGAGCACGCCGGTTTTCGGAGCGAGACAGAGCAGCGACTGCGCCAGCCTGCGGGCGAAGGTCTTCTTTCCGGCGCCGGGCGGTCCGCTGAAGAGATACGCGTGCGCGAGCCGATCCGGCGTCAGCGCCTCGAAGTAACGCTTTGGCCCCTCGGCGCCGGCGACGTCGAACTGCAACTCGCTCACGAGACCCGCGCTTCCGCCGAGCGGACCTCGCGCAAGGCTTCCGCGAGCAACTCGCCGGGTGGAAGCGTCGCGTCGAGAACGCGGTGACGCGGCAAGCGCGCTAGTTCGAGAAATCCCCGGCGCACGCGTTCGTGAAAAGCGTCCTCTTCGTTCTCGATGCGATCGGGGGCGGGCGTTCGCTGCCGCAGGCGGTCGCGAACGACGCTCACCGGCGCGTCGAGGAGCAACACGAGATCGGGCTCGAGCCCGGCGGTCGCGGTGTTGCAGAGCAGCCGCAAAGCTTCGAGATCCAGGCCTCGCCCGAAGCCTTGGTACGCGAGCGTGGAGTCCGTGTACCGATCGCAGAGCACGACGCTGCCCGCGGCGAGCGCCGGGCGTACGACGTCGGCGACGTGCTGCGCGCGCGCGGCGTTCACCAACAGGCTTTCGGTCAACGGCGAGATCGCGACCGCGCGATTGAGGAAGATCTCGCGGATCGCGTCACCGGCCGGCGTGCCGCCCGGCTCGCGCGTCTCGACGACGTCGCATCCCTCGGCGCGCAGCCGCTGCGCCAGGCCCGACAACAGCGTGCTCTTCCCGCTGCCCTCGATCCCCTCAATTACGACAAACAAAGCGATCCTTCAGACCGCCGAGGCTGCGTCGCGGACCCGCGGAGGGGACTCCGACGCGAGCGCCATTGACAGGATGTCATACTCTTCCTCAGCAGGTGGCGCGAGCGCGGCGTAGCAGGAGGCCGCAGGACGCGGCCGACGAGCGACCCGACGCGGTCTGCGGCGGAGCCGAGGCGGATGAGGATTGCGTCACAAGTCGGCGGTCTTGTAGATCCTGACGCGGCGGTTCGGTTCGAGGCCGGTGCTGCGCGACTGCAGGCGGTAGCGCTCGGCGAGCTGGTGCTGCATGCGCCGGACGTACGACGTCTGCGGGGAGAGCTCGATCGCCTGATTCGTCAGAAGCACCTGATAAATCGCCTCTTCCGTCTCGCGCAGCGCGAGTTCTTCGTGGTCGATCGAGCCGAGATTGAAGACGTCGCGCAGCGCCGATTGGATCTGCGTCGTCGTGTTGGTTTTGATCGAGTAGATCGGCACGTTGTCCGAGGCGATCTGCTTCAGCTTCGGCTGCTCCTTGCGCTCGAGCGTCTTGAGCGTGAGCACGACGTCGGCGTCGTCCCAGTTGCGGGCGATCGAGGCGTTGACGCGCAGGTTGGTGATGGCGCGCTCGATCTTGTTGCGCGAGACGCCGTACGGAAAAATCGAGAGCGGCCGTTCGCGATCCTCGTTCTCTCGATCGTGCTCGTACGCCTCGGCAAGCCGCGGCATCGACTCCATGTCCGCCTCTTGAACGACGGTGACCTCGCCGCTCGCCTCGCGCTGGCGAATCTCGGGCTGCGGCTGGTAGCCGCGCAGCAGCGCGTCGATGACGTCGGCGACGTTCTTGTGAATCGCGAGGCGGTCGCGATCGTGAATCTCGATGACGACGTCGAACGTCGGCGGCGCTTTTCGCTCGAGCACCGTCTTGCGGGTGCCGCGCCGGCGCGCCTCTTCGTCGGAGAGCGTCACCGCGCTGATGCCGCCGACGAGGTCGGAGAGCGTCGGGTTCATCAAGAGGTTCTCGAGCGTCTGGCCGTGGGCCGTGCCGATCAGCGTCACGCCGCGCTCGGCGATCGTGCGCGCCGCGGCGGCCTCGGCTTCGGTGCCGATCTCGTCGATGACGATGACCTCGGGCATGTGGTTTTCGACCGCTTCGATCATGACCGCGTGCTGCAGAGCCGGATCGGCAACCTGCATCCGCCGCGCCAGGCCGATGCCCGGATGCGGGATGTCGCTGTCGCCGGCGATCTCGTTCGAGGTGTCGACGATCACGACGCGTTTGCGCTCTTCGGAGAGCACGCGCGCGCACTCGCGAAGCATCGTCGTCTTCCCGACGCCGGGGCGTCCCAAGAGACATATGGACTTGCCGCCGCGCAGCACGTCGAGCAGGATGTCGATCGTGCCGTAGACGGCTCTGCCGACGCGACAGGTAAGCCCCACGATCTTACCGGTGCGATTGCGAATCGCGCTGATGCGATGGAGCGTCTGCTCGATGCCGGCGCGATTGTCCGCGCCGAACGGCGATATTCGAGAGCAGACGTGCGCGATATCCTCGTGCGTTACCGGCGTATCGGTCAGATACTTAAAATCGTGCTCGAAACGAGCCTCGGGCGGACGCCCGAGATCGAGCACGACTTCGATGATCTCTTCGATGTTGTTGAGGCGGACGAGCGCCTGTCGTATCGCCAGTGGGAAGATATCGAGAAGCTGGGAGAGTTCCCAGCTTGGGGAGTCGGAATGGGCCCTAACAGCCACGCTTTCGCACTACACCGGGAGCGGCGCTCACTCCTTCACGACGCGTATGAATCGCAGGTCATCGTCGAACGGGCCTTGGATGCGCACGCCCGCCTTCAACTCGAGCCGCAAATAATCCACGATCTCCGGCGTGATCTCCTCGCCGGGCGCGATGACGGGAATTCCGGGCGGGTAGGGAGTCAGCGTTTCGGCGCAGATGCGACCGGCCGACTCGCGAAACTTCACGACCTCGGTATCGGCGAGAAACGCGTCGCGCGGACGCATCCGCATCGGCGGCAGTTGCGGCAACCGAAATTTCCCGCGGCGCAGACGCCGTTCGAGCACTCCCGACGGCGCGAACACGTCCAACTCGCGGTCGTCGCGCGCCATCTCGGTGAACGCGTCGATCAGCCGTTGCGCGGCTTCGTGCGTCGTTCCGATCGTCACGAGCGCCACGACGTTGAAGAGATCGGCCAACTCAACCTGAATGTTGTGGCGGCGGCGCAGGATCTCCGAGGCCTCGTATCCGGTATAGCCCAGCCCGCGCACGGTCACCGTGATCTTCGTCGGGTCGAGCCCGAAGACGCCCGGGCGCCCGCGCATCTCCTCGCCGAAGCAGTAGATTCCGGGGATCTCGTTGAGCCGGGCGCGCGTCTCGTTCGCAAGCTCGATCGTCCGAGAGAGCAGCGCCTCTCCCTCGGTCGCCATCTGCTTGCGCGCGACGTCGAGCGAGGCGACCATCGGCAAGTTCGGAGAGGTCGAGAGGAACATCTTCAGCACCGCAGTGAGCCGGTCGAGGCGCACGCGGTCGCCCTTCTGATGGAGCATCGCGCACTGCGAGAAGGCCGAGAGCATCTTGTGCGTCGAGTTGATGCAGAGATCGGCGCCGGCGGCGGTTGCCGAGAGCGGCAGCGCCGGATGAAAGTGAAAGTGCGGTCCCCAGGCCTCGTCCACGAGCAGCAGTTTCCCGGCCTCGTGCGCGATCCGCTCGATCGCGGCGAGATCGGCCGCGACGCCGTAGTAGGTCGGCGAGACGAGATAGACCGCGGTCACGTCGGGGTGCTCGCGCAGGGTGCGCGCGACCGTCTCCGGCGTCACGCAATGGTCCATGCGCATCTCTTCGTCCACCTCGGGCTGCATGTAAACCGGCTCCGCGCCGCTCATCACGAGGCCGCCGAGCATGGACTTGTGCGAATTGCGCGGGACCGCGATCTTCTCGCCGGGATTCACGGCGGTCACCATCATGCACTGATTGCCGCTCGTCGAGCCGTTGATCAGGAAGAACGAGTTGTCGGCTCCCCACGCCTGCGCCGCCAACTGCTGGGCCTCTTTGATCGCCTCGGTCGGCTGCAGCAGGTCGTCGATGCCGGGCATCGGCGTCAGATCGATCGCGCAGATGTTGTCGCCGACGAACTCACGGAAGGCGAGGTCCATGCCGACGCCCTGGACGTGCCCGGGCGTGTGAAACGGCAGCACGCCCGAGTCCACGTAGTCGAGCAGCGCTTGAAAGTAGGGCGTCCGCCGCTGGTCCACGGCTAGCGGCCCAGGTGCTCGAGCGCCTCGCGCAACGGCAGGCTCGAAAGCCTCACGAGCCCCGCGAACGGCGTGTACATCTCTACCATGATGAAGATCGCCCCGGAGACGGCGAGCGCGGCGAGGCCCAACGCAATCACCGCGGTCGGATTGCTCGGCGCGAACATGCCGAACCCGACGAACGTAATGGTAAACCAGAAGATCAAGAGCACGAGCAGCGGCATCGAGACCGCCGAGCCGGTCTGCGCGAACATCAGCCACCTGACCTGAGCGAGATCTATGGCGACGCCCTCTGCTTCGGTCTTCAGCGATCGCTGCTCGTCGTTCTTCGGGGCGAGCGCCTCGATCGCGTCGAAGAGCGGCTCTCCCTTCGAGCCGAGCGGCTCGAGCCGCTGAGGCGCACCCGCGGCCGGCCAGATACTCTCGATCGTCAGCCCGACGCCCGCACGCAGGTCGCTGCGGGCCATCTCCGCGCTGGGTCCGTAGTGCGCGAGGACGCGGTCGAGCACGACGGCCTTGGACGAGAGTTCGAGCAACTCGTCCCGCTGGGCCGAATACGAAGCGCTTGCCGAGGCGACGAGCAGGCCGAGGACGAGCCCCGCCATTGTCCCGATCGTTCCGAGGCCGATCTCGAGCAGACGGCGTGAATCGTCGGCCAGATGATGCTGCGGCAGGGAGCGGCGCAGCGACATGCCGGCCAGCGCGCCTCCGAAGAGGCACGCGAACGCGGTGAGCCCGGCGGCGAGCGAGGTCAGCTTGCGGGTTTCTCTGAGGTGATCGTCAGGGTCTTCTGGTCGACGCTATAGTTGCCGGCCGAGACGAGGTTGTTCGGGTGCGCGCAAATTACGCTGTTGTTCGGTCCGTAGATCACGACGAGATTCGGCGGACCGCACGGCGTCTGCGTCAGTTGATAGCTCGTAAGCAGCTTCGCTCCGGGACTCTCGGGCTGCGCCTGATACGATGTGTACGTCACGTTGTTCGCGGCGACGATCGAGCCGTAGACCGCGGCCGAGGTAGCACCGATCGCGAAGGCGCCCCAGAAGCCGCCGCCCCAGTAATAGGGCGCGGGATACCACGCGTAGCCGCCGTTCCAACCCCAGACGGGATAGCCGCCATAGACGGGATTGCTGACCGTCGCGCCGTGATAGACGTAGCCGTTGTTCGCGTAGGTGTTCGTGTGGTAGGTTTGGCCCCACTGGTTCGTCGCCGTCCCCGAGCCGCTGTAGGTATGGTTGTAGTAGTTGCCGCTGCCGGAGTCGCTGTAGGAGCCGTAGGGATTGCTGCCGCTGCCGTTGTGGTTGTAGTTGCCGGTGTTGTAGTTACCGCTCGTGCTGCTGTTGTGGCTTCCGTACGGACTCGAACCGCTGCTGCTGTGGTAGAAATTGCCGTTGTTCGAGGCGCCGCCGCTGCTCGTGCGGCTGTAGTCGCCGTTCGTCGCGGTCGTCGTGCGGTTGTAGCCGCTGCCGGTGTTGTTGACGGTGGTCGTGCGGTTCGTTCCGTATGGCCCCGTGCTCGAATGCGACTGGGTTGGCGGATGCGAGGCCCCGCCTTCGCCATGAAAATCGAAGCCGCCCGACGGACGCGAGAAGCCGCCGCCGAAGCGGCCGGCGCTCGCGGCAAGCGGGAAGAGGGCGAGAATCAATGCGATGGCGGCGGTGCGTCTTGCGATCATTTGCGTACCTCGTCAACGGTGCCGGTCAAGGTGACGAACGTCCCGCGCTTCGTCTGCACTGCGAGGCTGACGCCGCGCGGCGGCAGCTGCGTCGAGGAGTGGCGTAGCGGCTGGGCCGTGTCGGTGGGGTTGAGCCAGACGGTTCCGGACTTCAAGGCGATGTGGAGCTTCTCACCGTTCTGAAAGAGCGTCGCGTCGTAGGGGAGGCACTCGACGAGCTCCCCGACCTTCGTGCACGCCGCCTTCCCGAAGAGGACGGTTCCTTTTCCGTCGGCCGACGTGACCGCCAGGCTCGCGTCGAGCACGACGATCCGGACGCCGGAGTAGGTCTTCTGCGTTCCGTCGGGTTGTTGGATCAGGGCGGTGCCGGTAGCCCGCGCCGCGCACGGTGCGATAAAAGAAGCAGCCAGGGCCGCGCCCGCAAGGGCTCGATAATTCATTCGCATCACGGTCGAATGGTATCCCGAAAGCGCGAGCGGGCGCAAGACGCCGGAGGTTGAAGATGGCGCCGTGACGACGCCCATACGAGTCGAGACCAGGCCGAGCCGCGTGCCCGGCTTTCATCTGCTGGCAAAGCCGACCGGCGCGACGTGCAATCTCGACTGCTCGTACTGCTTCTTCCTCTCGAAGGAGATGCTCTATCCGGGCGGCCGCTTTCGGATGGCCGACGAGCTGCTCGAGAACTACGTCAAGCAACTCGTCCAGTCGCACGCCACCCCCGACGTCTACGTCGCCTGGCAGGGTGGCGAGCCGACGCTCATGGGCCTACCTTTCTTCGAGCGCTCCATCGAATACGCACGCAAGCACGGCCGCCCGGGCCAGACGATCCATTACACGATCCAGACGAACGGGACGACGATAGACGAGTCCTGGGCCGCGTTCTTCAAGAAGCACGGCTTCCTCGTTGGGATCAGCATCGATGGACCGCGGGCCATGCACGACGCCTATCGCGTCGACAAAGGCGGGCAGCCAACCTTCGACAAGGTGATGCGCGGGCTTGGCCATCTGAGAAAGCGCAAGGTCGAGTACAATGTCCTCACGACGCTGCATCGCGCGAACGCGGACCATCCGCTCGAGGTTTACCGGTTCCTGCGCGACGAGTGCGGGGCGCGCTACATGCAGTTCATCCCGATCATCGAGCGTTTCGCCGACGAGGCGACAGAATGGCGCAGCTGGCGAGATCGTCCGTTCTACACGCAGACTGGGGCCAACGTCACCGCGCGCTCGGTCACGGCGAAACAGTATGGCAAGTTCCACTCGGGGGTCTTCGACGAGTGGGTGCGGACCGACGTCGGCCGCGTCTTCGTCCAGCTCTTCGACACGACGCTCGAGAATTGGTACTCCGGGCAGACCTCGCTCTGCATCCATCGCGCGACGTGCGGAACCTCGCTCGCCATGGAGCACAACGGAGACGTTTATTCGTGCGATCACTTCGTCGAGCCGCGATTCAAGCTCGGCAACATCGCAGAGAAACCGCTCGTGGATCTCGTCAACTCGGCGCAGCAGCGCTGGTTCGGCGAGTACAAGAACGCGTCGCTCCCAAAGTACTGCCGTGAGTGCGACGTGCGATTCGCCTGCCACGGCGGCTGCCCGAAGGATCGTTTTATCTCCGCGCCCGACGGCGAGCCTGGGCTAAACTACCTGTGCGAGGGCTACAAGCTCTTTTTTCACCACGTCGCGCCGGCGATGGGCGTCATGGTGCAGCTGCTTCACGAAAACCGCGCACCATCGGAGATCGCAGCGATGTACCGACGGGGCCTACTCTCGTAACGTAGGCCGGCTCGAAAAAGCCGCTATATTCGCGGAAGCGTCAGCACGAAGTAGAGACTGGCGACCAAAAAGAGCGCCGCGATTACGATGACGACGGCGCGCGGGCCCGCAAACTCGAAGCGCTGGCTCAGCGCGGTGAGAAAGAGCACGGTTGCCAAGAAAACCGTCACGCGAACGTAATCGTCGCCGTGTTCGCGGGCCACGACGCCGGTGTCGAAGTGCGCCGCCGACGCCTCGGCGAGACGGTGCGACTCGGCCTCCGCCGCGCTGGAATACTGCGGCAGGAACGCGGGGCCCGGCGGCGCGGCCTTGTTATGGAGCGGATCCATGCGCATCCAGGCCTTGAACGCCTTCGCGTACTCGGGCCTGAAGCGCCGTTCGTAGAAGGCGGCGAGGTCGCCGTGTCCGGCAACCTTCGCCGCCACCCAGCCATTGAACGTCACGCTGTCGTAGAGTTGCTCTTGACCGGCGCGCGAGCTCTTATCTTGCGCCGCGACGGCGTAGCGTTCGTCGAGCGCGTACTCCTTCGCGGAGAGAGCCTCCCATCGCGATGCCTGATACCCGCTCCAGGCGGTCGCGACCGCGACGGTCGCCAGCACGATTGCCTCGGCGAAGCCGAGCCAGGTTCCGCGGCGCTTGTGCGCCGCCTCGTGGTCGTGCGAAAGCTCGTGCGCCAGCTCGACGTTCGATTTGGTCTCCGGCATTATTTCATTGAATGCCCGCCCACGCCGCGTAGAGACCGGCCATATACATCGGCACCTGGCTGCGTGAGATCTTCATCGGACCCGTGTTGAACGTCACGGATTCGATGGTGCCGGTGAACGCATTGGGAACCGTGTAGCTCGGATCGACCTCGGTCGAGTTGTCGCTTCCGATGTCGAGGCCTTCGAACCACGGCAGCGTGAACGGAACCGTATGGTCGATCCTTTGGCTCGCGACAGCCTTGCCGTCCACGAGCAGCGTCCCGCTTCCGCCCTTGCCGAAGCCGCCGCCGTCGTACTCGAACTTAAAGGCGATCGTGTGACGGCCCGGGCCGATCGCATCCGTGCCCGACCAGCGATACGGCTTCGGCAGAATGTCGATGAGGTTGTACGTGAAGTTTGGCTTGCCGTCGCGCAGCCAGAGCGAGTACCCCCCAAACCTACCGCCGTCGGCGACGATCACGCCGTTGGCGCCGTTCGATGGTATCGAGACGCTGCCCGCGATCGTGAAGTCGCGATTGAGGATGTTCGGGGTATCGGCTTGATTGAGCGCGGTAATCCCCGGGTGATACGTGACGGTCGTGCGATCTCCGATCAGGCTCGGCCGCGGATCGAAGAAATTCGGCAGATTGTTGATCGGGAAGACGTTGTTCTTCTCGCCCTCGCTGACGAAGAGTGCCTGCAGTTCCTTGAGTTTGTCGGGATACTGCGACTGCACGTCGGCGTACTCGGTCCAGTCGTCATCGGCCGTGACGTGGTAGAGGTGCCAGGTCATCGTCTCCCAGCGATCGGGCGTGAACTTGTTCGAGAGCACGAGCCACGGCAGATTCGTTGGGTCGGTCGTCGCGATCCAGCCGTCTTGGTAGATCGCCGGCGCGCCGAACATCTCGAAGTACTGCACGTGGTGATTTGAAGGCGCGTTCGCATTCGCCTTATCGAACGTGTAGACCATGCTGACGCCTTCGATCGGCTTCTGCTTGACGCCGTCCACCTCCGAGGGTTGCTTGATGCCGCACGCCTCGAGGATCGTCGGCTCGATGTCGATGACGTGGTGGAACTGCGTGCGCAGGCCGCCCGGATCGCCGATGTGGCCCGGCCACGAGACGATCAGGCCGTTGCGCGTGCCGCCGAAGTACGACGCGACTTGCTTCGTCCACTTAAAAGGAGTATCGAGCGCCCACGCCCAGGCCACCGGATAATGCACGTCGGTGTACTCGTCGCCCCAGTGCGAGCCGAAACGCGGCCAGAACCGCTTGACCTTGGGGAAGACGCCGTTGAATGCCCAAACCTCGCTCGGCGTACCTTCGAAGCCGCCCTCGGCGCTCGCCCCGTTGTCGCCGTGGATGTAGAAGATCAGCGTGTTGTTATAGCGTCCGGTATCCTTAAACGACTGAATGACGCGCCCGACCTCGTAATCGGTCTCCGCAAGGTACGCCGCGTAGACCTCCATCATGTGCGCGTATTCGCGCTTCTCGGAAGCCGAGAGCGTATTCCAGTGCGGAAGGCGCGTCTCGCCGTAAATTCCACCGGCGTTCTCGTCCGGCCATGGCGTCAGCTTGGCCCCCTTCGGGATGATGCCTTGCTGCTGCTGACGCTTGAACGCGTACTGGCGATACGCATCCCAGCCCATGTCGAATTTGCCCTTCATCTTGGCAATCCAGGCCGGTGTCGGCTGGTGCGGAGCGTGCGTCGCGCCGGGCGCGTAGTAGAGAAAGAGCGGCTGCGTCGGACGCAGGTCGGTCATGCGGTGTACCCAGGAGACCGCCTGATCCGCCATCGCGACGTTGAGATTATAGCCCGGATGCCCGACGTCGGGAAAGATCTGATTCGTGTTCTCAAAGATCGTCGGGTGCCATTGGTCCATATCCCCGCCGAGGAACCCGTAGAAGTAATCGAAGCCCTGTCCGGTCGGCCACTGGTCCTTCGGCCCAGCGTCGGTCGCCCAATAGAGCGGGACGTTGTGATCCTTACCGAACCATGCGGTCGCGTAACCGTTCGCTTGGAGGATCCGGGCGACGGTCGCGTTCTCTTTGCCGATCTGCGCGTTGTAGCCGGGGAAGCCCGTCGACAACTCGGCAATCATCTCGTAGCCAACGGCGCCGTGGTTGCGCCCGGTGATCAGGGCTGCGCGCGTCGGCGAGCAGAGCGAGGTCGTGTGGAAGTTCGTATAGCGAAGGCCCTCGCGCGCGAGCTGATCCGATACGGGCGTCGGAATGAGGCCGCCGAAGCTGCTGTTCGCGGCGAAACCCTCGTCGTCGATCAAGACGAGCAGCACGTTCGGCGATCCCGGCTTCGGCGCGATCGCCGGCGGCCACCATGCCGTGGATTTGGCGACGTCCCTCTCGATCGTGCCGCCGAAGGTCGGCGCCGGTGCCGGAATGACGTCGCTGTCCGCGATCGACTGCGTCTCGACGAGCGACGACATGATCGTTTTGAAGTCGAGCCCCTGGCTCAGCGCGACGGTCGCACCCCCCGCCACCGCGAGGCCCGTGAGACCGACTGCAACACCGCGTTTCACTTCGTGACCCTCCCCTATCTCTCGTTGTAGTTAGAACGCCGTTGGAACGAGCATGCGCGCGACGAGCGTGCCGTTGGGCTTGCGTCCGCCGTAGCCCCACTGGCCGTTGAACGACGTGCCCTTCGCGTTGAAGTTCAGCGTGAACCAGCCGACGTTGCCCTTCGGCGCGCGCCACTTGCCCGAGAGCGTCAGCCCGGAGAACGTGCCGCTCATCTGGAGGACGCCCGCATTATGCGGTGTCTCCGCGCTTCCGATGACCGTCGTACCGACCTGCGAGAGGTGGAGCGTGCCGGCCAGCAGCTGATCTCCGGTGATTTGGACGACCCAATCGCCGGTGACGTTGTGCGGCGCGGCCGCCTGCGCCGCGCTCGGAGACGGTGTCGCGGCGAGGGCGAAACTCGCGAGCAGCGCGGCAAACAGGGCACGTTTCATCTAAAACTTCTCCTTTTTTGTGACGAACGATTTTGCTTTTCGCGCCCATTTTTTCCAAACCTCGACGCTCTCCTCGCAGGAGGACGCACGACGCGGGCCAAGGCTGTTCTCAATTCGATGAGCAATGCGACGGCCTCGCGGTGGGGTGCGGGAGCGATCGTTCTCGCGCTCGTCGCGATCAACTGGTTCCTTCCCGACCGCTACCGCCTCTTGCCGCCATTCCTCCCGGGGATCGCGGCCGGGCTCGTGATCGCAGCGATGGTCCTCTCGGCAACGATGGTACGGACACGGCGCTGGCACGGCATCGAGCGCATGACGATGTCGGTCGGCGTCGGGATCGCGCTGGTCTTCAACGCCGCGAATCTCATCAGCGTGGTCGATAACCTCGTCACGAACCCGAGCTCGATGAAGCCCGTGCCGCTCTTCTATACGTCGGTTTCGATCTGGACGGGGAACATGCTGATCTTCACGCTGATCTACTGGCTCCTGGATCGAGGCGGACCCGATGCCCGCGCCGGCAAGGACACCTACCCCGACTTCGATTTCCCGGCGATGGACGACTCAGAGAAGGTGCGGCCGGGCTGGCAGCCCGGCATCGTCGATTACCTCTTCTTGGGGTTCACGACGTCCACCGCGTTCAGCCCGACCGAGGCGATGCCGCTCACCCCGAGAGCAAAACTGCTCGTCATCGTTCAGAGCAGCATCTCGCTGATCACGATCGCCGTCGTCGCCGCGCGCACCGTCAACATTCTGCAGTAGCGGGACGATAGCCGGCTGCGAATACCGCGACGATCGAGCGCGGCGTCAGCACCTCGACCTCACCGCGCGCCGGGCGCGGCCGGCGGCGCGCGTAGCGCGACTCCGACCACGCAAGCAATTCGTCGTCGCGCACCAGCCACGCCACTCCATCGAGGACGACGTACGCGCCGTCGGGCAGGTTCGCGAGATCCGCGCGATACGTGCGCTTGCGCTTGCCGTCGAGGCGTTCCGCGTGCAGCCGAGCGTCCATCGCGTCGGCGCCGGCCGGTTCGCCGGCGCAGGACCGCCAGAGCGATTGGAAACGCTTGTAATCGGCGTTGCGGCACTCGGCGCACGGACGGTGGCCGGCGCTGAACGCCGCCGCCTCGTCGAGAAAGAATAACTCGGTGTAGCGCCCGGGCTGCATGACGACGCGCCGGCGGCCGCGGAATTCGAGAACGCACGCGATCCAACGGCGGACCGTCCACTGGCGCACGACGACGCGGCGATCGTCGTGCAGGATGCCGCGGTTGCCCATCATGCCGCCGCGCCCGGGGAGCGCGACGACCTCGCCGAACGGCGTGACGCGGTTCTGCAGCGGCACGTCTAGCCGAACGCGTCTGCGGCGGCTTGCTCCTCGGTGAGATGTGCGCCCGCAGCCGCCAGCGCCGCGATTTCGTCCTCACTCAGCCTCGCTCGCAGCGCGGCCGTCAGCACCTCCGACGTCTTGCGCTCGGTGACGTCGCGTTCGTATCCGACCCTCGCGTACCATGCGTCGACGTAGCCGGAGAGACGCGCCGCGAGCTCGGCGTCGCCGCGCAGTGCGGCTACCGTCGCCAGGTGTTGGATCGCAACCGTCGTTTCGAACGTCTGCGCGCCCTGGACGAGCGCGAGCGCCTCGCGCGCCGTCAGGTACGCCCCGTCAACGTCGCCGAGCATGAGGCGGCAGGCCGCCGAGTTCGTCATCGCCGAGCCTTCGCGATGTTTGAGGTCGGCGCGGCGCGCCGACGCGAGCGCCGACTCGGCGTACTCGAGCGCCTGCTCGTAGCGGCCTTCGCCGAACTCCAGTTCGCCGATGTTCTGGCGGATCGTCGCGGCGTCGAGCTCGTCGCCGAACGCGATCATCACCGAGAGCGCGTCCGCGTATAGCGATCGCGCCTCTTCGACGAGCCCCAGCCGCGCGGCGCGCCGCGCACCGATATCCAGAACCCAGGCGTAACGACGCGACGACGTCAGCCCGTGCTCGCGGCAGATCCGCATCGCGCGATCGTTAATCGCTTCCGCCTCTTCGATTCGTCCGCTCTGCAGCAGACCGGCGGTTATCTGGTAGAGGCTGACGACTTGGCCGAAATAATCTCCGCCTCTCTCGTCGAGTTCGAGGGCGCGGCGCGCGGCTTCGATGCGATCGGCCGCAAACGTGAGCGTCGCGCGCGTGCGCCAGACCTGCGCCGCGATCGCCGGCGCGCCCTCGGGGTCGAGATGCGGAATCACGGCATCGAGCATTCGGCGCGGCTCCGTCTGACCGCGCATCGTCAGCCAGACCGACGTAAAGCCGGCCGCGATGCGCGCCGCAATCGCGTGTTCGTTCGCGAAGAGCGCCCACTCGAACGCCGCGCGCGCATCGTCCAGCTCGGGCCCGAACTCGATGCCCCACGGCTGCGTCGGCATCGTTCGACCCGTCGCGGCTGCTCGATCGGCGAGCTCGGCCATCCAGAGCGCGTGGCGTCGCGCGAGTTCGGCCCGCTCGTCGCTCGCGGCGAGTTTCTCGGACGCGAAGGCGCGCGTCGACTCGAGGAGACGATAGCGCGGCCGCACCGCCTCCACGTCGGCGACGACCAGCGATTTCTCGGTCAGCGACGATACGAGATCGAAGACGTCGCCGGGAGCGAGTTCCGCGTCGGACGCAACCGCCTCGGCACCGGCCAACGTGCAGCCGCCGACGAAGATCGCAAGCCGCTCGAAGAGCCGCTGCTCGCGCTCGGAGAGCAGATTGAAGCTCCACTCGATCGTCGCGCGCATCGTCTGATGGCGAGCGAGCGCGGTACGCTCGCCGCCGCTGAGAATCCGGAAACGCGCGTCGAGGCGTTCGGTCAGCGCCTTCACCGAGAGCAGGTTGACGCGCGCCGCCGCGAGTTCGATCGCCAAGGGGATACCGTCGAGGCGCCGGCAGAGTTCCGCGACGGCGGCCGCGTTCTCTCGGTTGATCTCAAAGCGATGCTCGACGGCCCGCGCGCGATCGGCGAAGAGCTCGAGCGAACCCGGTTCGCTCAGCGAAGGCAGCCGGAAGGTACGCTCGCCCGCCGTCCGCAGCGGCTCGCGGCTCGTCGCGAGGACGCGAACGTCCGGGCACGCGGCCAAGAGCGCGTCTACGAAGCTCGCAGCCTCGGAGACGACGTGCTCGCAGTTGTCGAGAATGAGGAGCAGCGATTTGTTCTTGAGGTAGCCGAGCAGGGTTTCGAGCAGCGGACGCGAGCCGGCGTCGCGCACGCCGATCGCATCCGCAACCGCATCGACGAGGGCCGAGTCGTCCGCCGTTGCGAGGCTCGCGAATCGCACGACGCTCTCGCCGTCGTCGGCAAGCGCCGCCGCGGCGCGAAGCGCCGTCTGCGTCTTGCCGACTCCGCCGGAACCGGTCAGCGTTACGAGGCGGTACTCTCGAACGAGCGACGCGATCTCGGCCAACTCCGCGTCGCGGCCGACGAAACTCGTCAGAGCGAGCGGCAGCGGCGAGGCGCCGTGCCCCGTCCACGGGCCGAGGGTCACGGAGCCGCCCGCGCGGCGCGGCGTCGCGAGGGCCGCGGTCTCGAACGCCTCGCGCTGCTCGCCCTCGAGCGCGAGCGCGCTGACGAGGAGTTCGAGGGTCTCGCGCTGCGGCGTACGGCGATAGCCGCGCTCGAGCGCGCCGATTCCGTTCGTGCTCATGTGCGCGCGTTCGGCAAGCGCCTCTTGCGAGAGGCCCGCCGCAAGCCTGTGGCGGCGCAGGAGCGTCCCGAAGTCGGCCGAGCTGGGGGCTCGGACTTCGTCCTCCATCGCGGCGCTACGTCTCGATACGCTCGTCGATCGAAACGTTATAAAGGAAGAGGAACTTGCCCCATTCGTCCGGGAGCGTGTTGCGCTTGATCTGAATCCACGGTATGTACTTAGGCTGCCGCGGCTTGCGCTGCAGCGTCATGTTCGCCTCGTGCGGTATGCGGTTGTTCTTCCGATTGTTGCACCGCATGCACGCGCAGACGAGGTTCTCCCAGGTCGACTCTCCGCCGCGGCTCTTCGGAATGATGTGATCCACGGTCATCAGCCGGTCGCCGCGCGTTCCGCAGTATTGACACATATGGTCGTCGCGGATCAGAACGTTCTTCTTCGTCAGTGCGACTTTTTGCATCGGACGGCGGATGTAATAGAGCATGCGAATGATGGACGGCATGCGCATCTCGAACGTCGGCGATGCCAGCATGCGATCGCGGCCGTGCAGCATCTCGGCCTTGCCGGCGAAGATGAGCTTGACGGCGCGCTGAAAACTCGTGACGTTCAGCGCCTCGTACGTCGAATTTAGAACGAGCACCTCGCTCACGATCGCGTTCTCCGGCTGCTATAAAAGCGAGGCATCTTAGGTGCCTCGCTTCCGAACGAACGTCAGTCGCGTTTCGGTTAGCATCTGCGTAATCGCTAACCGTTCGTCTGGTCGCAACCGTTCCTTCACGCGCTCGAACGCGGCCGTCGCAACGTCGATCGCGATCTCGGCCGATGGATGGTCCGGGCTTCTTCCTTCTTCTTCCGTGAGATAGGCATGCGCCGCCAGCGCCAGCGTCGCGATAACCTCGCTGAGCAAAGGCTCGACGGGCGGAATCTGCCCCTGAAATCCTCCCTCTAAATTAGGGGAGGCGGCCCGGGTAGACATCTCGAGCCTGACTTACGCCGCCGTGGATTCCTTCCCTTTGATTTGCGTATCCGCCATATCGAGAAAGTAACGGTGGACGCGAGGGTCGCGGGTCAGCTCGGGGTGGAACGACGTCGCGAGCACGTTACCCTCACGCACCATGACGCCGCGACCGTCCCGCACTGCGAGAACTTCGACGTTCGCACCGCAACGCTCGATCCACGGCGCGCGTATGAAGATCGCCGGAAACGGCGCGCCGCCGAGAACGTCGATCGGCAGAGCGACCTCCGCCGAATCGTTCTGCCGCCCGAAGGCGTTGCGGCGCACGGTAACGTCGAGCACTCCCAGCGTCGGTTGATCGAGATCCGCGACCTCGCGCGCCGCGACGATCATGCCCATGCACGTCCCCCAGAGCGGCATTCCGCGTCGCACCCGTTCGACGATCGGGCGATCGAGGCCGGAGCGTCCGAGCAATTTCATGACGGTCGTCGATTCGCCCCCGGGAATGACGAGCGCATCGGCGCGCTCGAGGTCGCCGAGGTTTCGCACCTCGAACGCCGTCGCGCCGGCTCGCTCGAGCGCCGCGATGTGTTCGACGACGTCGCCCTGCAGCGCGAGAACGCCGACGGCGAGTTTACGGCGGCTCGAAAGGTTAGTTGCCACGCGGCGCCAGCAACTCGCTCTCCGAGAGACGGCGGACGTCGAGCCCCGGCATCGCCTCGGACGCGCCGAGCGACCGGCACGCTTCGAGGACGACGCGCGGCTCGTTGAAGTGCGTCGTCGCGTCCACGATCGCGCGCGCGAACCGCCCCGGATCCTTCGACTTGAAGATCCCGCTGCCGACGAAAATGCCCTCGGCGCCGAGCTGCATCATGAGCGCCGCGTCGGCCGGCGTGGCGACGCCGCCGGCGCAGAAGAGCACGACCGGGAGCTTTCCGCCGGCGGCGACCTGCGCGACGAGCTCGAGCGGAGCGCCGAGATCGCGCGCGCGCGCAACGAGCTCTTCCTTCGGTGCGACGCTCAACTCGCGAATGCCGTCGCCGATCGCGCGCATGTGGCGGACGGCTTCGACGATATTCCCGCTGCCTGCCTCGCCTTTGCTGCGAATCATCGCGGCGCCTTCGGCGATGCGGCGGAGCGCTTCGCCGAGATCGCGAGCGCCGCAGACAAACGGCGTGGTGAAGCGGTGTTTGTCTACGTGATACTTGTCGTCGGCGGGCGTGAGAACTTCCGACTCGTCGATGTAGTCCACGCCGAGTTCTTGCAGAACCTGCGCCTCGGCAAAATGCCCGATCCGCACCTTCGCCATGACCGGAATCGTCACGGCGTCCATGATGCCGCGGATCAACTCGATGCCGCTCATGCGAGCGACGCCCCCGGCCGCGCGAATGTCGGCGGGGATTCGTTCGAGCGCCATGACGGCGACCGCGCCGGCCTCTTGGGCGATTGCGGCGTGTTCGGGCGTGACGACGTCCATGATGACGCCGCCCTTGAGCATCTGCGCGAGCCCGCGCTTAACGGTTACGGTTCCGGTGCCTTCCATGTCTCTATGATAACAGGCCAGCCCAATGAGAACATTGGGGACGCATTTACGGCGGAGCGCTCGCTCCCGTCGAGGGCGCAGGCGAGGGGCTCTCCTCGGCCGGACGCGCCGAGGGCCGGAAGGTCGGCAGCGGCTGCTGCCGCCAGATCGGAATGTTCGGGTTCGGCGTCGGCGTCAGGAGCGGCGTCGGTGACTGGGTCGGGGCCGGGATCGGCGTCGGCAGCGGCTGCGGCGGAACCCGGGGGTCGGGAAAGTGCGGATCCCCCGCGGCGGAGAGCGCCTGCGAGCGCTTCCAGTCGGGCCCGTACGGCGCCGGCGTCGCGCCCGCCGCGGGGGTGACGGCGGGCGTAGACTCCAGCGCTGCGCCGGTCGCCTGGCCGATGACGCGATTGCCCATCCGCTCGCCGACGAAGACCGCGACCAACAGCACGCCGGCGCCCGCGGCCAAGAGAATCGTCGGTAAGCGCATCGAGGGCTGCACCACTTACACCCGCGCGAGCTGGCGGACGACGTCGAGTTTTGCGGCGCGCGCGCGCCGATCGCTCGGCTTTCCGATGAGGTGGACCTCGCGCAACTCGCCCGGCGCCATCTCGAGGCGCGCGGTATGTCCGCGAAATTCGAGCGATACGTCGCGCGCTCGATCGAGTTGATTGCCGACGAAGATGCGCACCGCGCCTTCGTCGTCCTCGAATGCGATCGCGCCGACTTCGACCGGCGAGGTTGCGACTTCGTCGCTGACGTCGCGCCCGGCGTGAATGCAGGTGAACGGCTCTTCCGCCGAGAGTTCGGGCATGTCGCCGTAGATCGTGTCGTTGCGCAGGTCCACGACGTAGGTGCAGCGCCGTCCGCCCCAGTGCACGCGCGCGGCGGCGACCCACTGCCAATCCTTCGGGCGCAGCGGCGCCAGATGCGGCCGGCCGCTCGTACGATAGCCGTTGAGTCCGCCGACCGTCTCGGCCACCGCCCAGAGATACTTCGCACCGGTCCACGGCGAGAGATAGACGCCCCGATTCGAGAGCGAGCCGCCATCGAACCATTCCGCGAACTCGCCGGGAACGGTGTTGCGCGGGCTGCCGCCCTCCATCGCTGCGTACGTCATGCTCAAGAAGCGCACGGCCTCGTCGGTCATGCCGTTGCGCGCGAGCGCGACGCTGCACCAGAGCGTGATGTCGGGCCAGACGCCGCCGAGCAATCCGAAACCGTACGACGGAAAGTACCACGCGTCCGCGGTCGAGATCGTTCGCAGCCCGACGGGCGTCACGAAGTCGGCCTCTTGCAGGCGCGTCAGAATTGCGCGGCGCTGCTCCGGATCGGCGATGCCGAATAGAACCGGGAAAATCTCGTCGGCGGTGAAGTTATCTTGGTAGTTGCCCTCTTGATCGTAGTTGAGGACGAACGCGCCGGTATCGTCGTTGAAGAGATAGTCCATCATCGCTTCGCGCATCCGGTGGGCCTCGGCGCCGTAGCGCTCCCAGTGATCGTTGTCGCCGACGACCGCGCAGAGCATCGCCGACGCCTCCAGCGCGTAGACCGCCTCGGCGTTGATCTCGGTCACGGCGCCGTCGAGCGTGTAGTAGGGGATGATGTTTCGCCACGAGGAGATGCCGTAGAGATCCACGCCCTTCGCGCGGCAGTTAATCAGACCGTGCTCGTCGCGCTGCGTCAGCATGTAATCGGTCAGCTTGATCACGAGCGGAATGCGTGCGCGCACCCATTCGTCGTCGAGCGTCGCGTTGTAGTGATGGAGCATCGCGATGAGGTGCAGGGGGGTGTCGTCGTTGATGTTCAGATCGTAGTCGGTCTTGTAGCCGCTGACGCCCCGAACGTACTCGACCATCAGCCCGCTGTCCTCGACGGCCTCGTTGAAGACTTCGAGCGCGTCGCGGCTGAACTCGGGCCAGAAATAATCGAAGCCGTGAACGAGCCACGAGGTGTCGCGCGAGACGAGGATGTCGGACGGCGGCGAGTTCGTCGCTCCCCATCCGTGCGGGTACTCCTTGACGATGCGCAGCATGTTCGCCTTCGCCCAAACGACGCCGCGCCCGATCTCCGGTGACGGCACGAGGAATCGCGCGTCCGCGAGACGCTCGGTGAAGTATCCCTGCGTGTCGTGCAGTGCGCGCTGGTCCTGCAGCAGCGCCTCGAGAACCGGCCGGCAGCGCTCCGTGCCTTCCTTATGATAGACGACCGCCAGGCGGAGCGATTCGCGCGCGCCCGCCGCGACGGCGATGCGATACTCGAATGCGCCGAAGATCCGCCGGCTCACGAGCTCGGCCTCTTGCGGCGTCACGTCGTCGAGCGTCTGCGAGGTCTTGTCCTTCGCGAGCGATCCGCGGCGCATGGATTCGAGAAGCACCTGCTCGCGCAGCGATAGCTCGACGGCGACCGGTGCGCGCGAGCCGCCCCACCACCGCTCCCCGCCGGTCTCCAAATTCTTCGAGCAGATGAAACGGCCGTCGTTCCACGCACGCACCTGATGCTCCGGCTCGCCGTAGAAGCGCTGGCCGACGAGCATCGCCCACGGGAAGAGCGCCACCTCGGTATCGGTCGCGCCGGGATTGTAGAGCGTCACGTCCACGACGAACGAGACGGCTCGGTCGAAGCCGGGGCCGTAGGGAACGTAAAACGCCTCGGTGACGTGAACGCGATGGTCGAGCGTGAACTCGGAGATCTGCGCGTACGGCAGGAAGGTGAGGTCGCGCTCGATCTGGTGCGGGAAGAACGTGCCGTCGCCGAGCCGGTAGGCGATGTGATGCGTCCCGAAGATGATCTGGTCGGTGTCGGCGTCCCAGAGCCCGCGAACGCCGCCCTTCGCGGTCGATTGCGCGTACGTCTTGAGGTTGCCGAGAAGGAGGCCGTACGGCGTCTGCGATTCTTGCAAGACGTAGGCGCAGAACTCGTTCCGTTGCGCGTCATAGCTCAGGCCCATCCGTACGCCCTACTGCGGCGCGGAGCGCAAAGGCGCCTTCTCGCGCGACGGCAAACGCATGGCGGGATGCTTACCCTGCGGGCTCCGGCGAAGCTCAATCTGACGCTCGAGGTGCTGGCCCGCCGCAGCGACGGATATCACGGCGTACGCAGCGTGATGGTGCCGCTCGAGCTGTCGGACGAGCTATCGTTCGATGCCGGCGCGCGTTTCGCGTTCGAATGCGATCGCAGCGAGCTTGCGGACGAGAGCAATCTCGCGGTCGCGGCGCTGCGCGCGCTCGGCGACGAACTCCCACCAGTTCGCATGGTGCTTCACAAACGGATTCCCGTGCAAGCGGGTCTCGGCGGCGGATCGAGCGACGCCGCAACCGTGCTGCGCGCCGCGATGGACGGCGTCTTCGGCGAGCAGCCGCGCCGCGATTGGCTCGCGATCGCGCGCGCGCTCGGTTCGGACGTACCCTTCTTTCTCTCCGGAACCGCCGCGCTGGTCGAGGGCACGGGCGAGCGCGTGACGCCCGCCGGTGCGCTTCCGGCGTGGCACGCGCTGATCGTCAAGCCGCCGGCGGCGATCTCGACCGCGGAGGCCTACGCCGAACTCGACCGGCTCGAGCGCCCGCAGCGCCCGCGCGACCGTTCCGTTTCGATCGCGCTCCTCGAGGCGCTGCAACGCGCGGATTTCGAGCGCGTGCGATCGTCGATGCAGAACGACTTTCACGACGTCATCGCGGCACGGAGCCCCGAGGTAGCCGCCGCCCTCGCCGCGCTGCGCGCCGCCGGCGCCGAGAATGCGTTGCTGGCGGGCTCGGGATCGTGCGTCTTCACGATCGCGCCCGAGCGGGCCGCGATCGGCGCGATTGCGGCGCGGCTCGATCTCCCCGAGGAGTACGAGCGCTTCGCAACCGCGTTCGCGGCGACGCCGCAGTGGCGCTCGTGATCGACGCGGTCGTCCTCGCGGGCGGCCCGTGCGACGACGTCGCGCAGCTGCAGCCGGGCGCGCCGAACAAAGCCTTCGTCGAGATCGGTGAGCGAACGCTCGTGGGGCGCGTGCTCGTCGCGCTGCGTTCGTCGGCATCGGTCGGGCGGATCGTCGCCGTCGCACCGCCGAGCGCCGCCGATCATCCCGATCTCGCGCTCGCCGACGAACTGCGTCCCGACGGCGTGCTGATCACGGAGAGCCTGCGCAGCGGCGTTGCCGGACACGACGGCGACCGCGATCTGCTGATCGTGGCCTCCGACCTTCCGGTGCTCACGCCGCAGGCAGTTGACGACTTCGCCGCCCGAGTCGCAGCGCTCGATGCCGACGTCGTCTACGGCTGCGTCGAGAGACGCGTGCACGAGGCGCGTTTCCCCGAGGTGCCGCACACGTGGGCGCGGATGCGCGACGGAACGTTCTGCGGGGGCGGCATCTTCGCGCTCAAGCCGCGCTCGCTGTCGTCGCTCGAGCGCTTCATCGAGCTGCTTGGCGCCGCGCGCAAAGACCCGCGCAAACTCGCCTCGCTCTTCGGGTGGGACATGCTCGCGAGGTTCGCGACCGGCCGGCTCTCGATCGCCCAGGCCGAAGAACGTGCGACGAAACTCCTCGGCGCACCCGTTCGCGCGCTCGTCTCGCCATATGCCGAAACTGCGGTCAACGTCGATCGCGTCGGCGACGTCGCCCTCGCTCGCACGTTAATAGCGCCATCCTGACGACTGCGCTCAGCCCTTCGACTACGCTCAGCCCTTCGACTCCGCTCAGCCCTTCGACTACGCTCAGGGTGACACACGGTGGGTCGCCCTTCGACTACGCTCAGGGTGACACGCGCCCTTCGACTACGCTCAGGGTGACACGCGGTGGGTCGCCCTTCGACT
>DATKMJ010000017.1 GCA_035541935.1 Candidatus Binatia bacterium
CGTTGAGGTCCGAATCGACGGCGAGCGGTAGGTTCGAGAATGAACGTTGGAGGAGGTCGGCTACCGACGCAGCGTCGATGTATTTCAGGCGGTAGACCTGCGTGTATTGCGTCCCCATTTGCGGTAGATCGAGCTCGGCAATGAGCGCCTTGGCGTGGTCGACGTCGTCTGGCGGTCCGGAGAGCACGATCTCGCTGCCCGACACGGCTACCTTCACCCCTGGCGCCTCTGCGGCGACCGCGCGCGCGACCTGTTTTGCGTTGCGCTGCGTGATGCGAACGGCTTCGGCGGGGTAGCGCGGCTTGGGCGTGGGCGTCGGCGGCGCGGTGTCGATTGCAGCGACAATGGCCTTGATCTGCGCCATATCGGCCGGCGAGGCCATGATGATGATGGTGCGGTTGGGCGCGACGAGGACGCGCGCCTGCGGAAAGACGCCGCTTACCCGATCGGCGACGCTCTGCGGTTTGAGCACCTTGAGCTGATACGTATCAACGGTGGTTGCGGTTGGATTCTTCGTATCGATGCCGCTCGCGATCGCCTGCATGCCCTGTTCTTCGTAGCCCGGCGCGACCACAATCACCGCGTTGGCATGTGTGTCGACGGTAATGCTTGCGCCCGGGTAAACGTTGCGCAAAATCGCCGCTCCTCGTTGTGCTGAGATGATGCGAAAGGAGATCACGACCGGAGGGTTGGGCGTAGGCGACGGCGCCGGCGTGGTGTGCGCGCGGGCCGAAGCAATAGGTGGTTGCAAGACCGCAACGACGCATGCACAACACGCTAACGCGGCGCCAAATAAGGCGAAGCGCCCGGCATTCGATAGGGCCTGCCGAGGGAGTCGCGGCTCCACAGCGGCCGACCGTTCACGATACGCAAACGCATCCCCTCGGCTCCTTCTAGCAAAATTGCTAGGCAAAACTGACTAGCAAAATCGCTATATTGTCGGCAGGGTGCACGCAACAGTGTCGACCATGAAAGCGAGCGCACGTCATGTTACGGAGGAACGATATGCGGCGCTACGTTGCTGGTGCACTCCTGCTCATCTTCGTCGGACAATCTTCGGGTGTGGCCCTTGCCGATACGCCACTGGGTAGCAAAGGCGTTGACTTTGCCGCGCTGCTTCGGCCTCTCGTGTCGGCAATCGTGTCGTCGCAGGCGCTCGTCACGGGATCGGGTGACCGCTACACCGCGATGCACCCGCCGCCGCCGGCAATGCAAGCGCCTGGGCTCGCCGCACCAATCGGTTTGCGGGGCTTGTCGACCTCACTGCTTGGGACCGCGGAATCAATGCCGGTGCGTCCACTTGTTCACCATACTCCGCTGCCGCGACGGCCGATGGCGAACTACGCCGATCGGCGACGGTATGCCCGACTCGTTCCGAAGCGCTACGCTATCCTGATCCCGGAACATGCTGCGCGGCCTATCGATCTCGTTAGGCTTCGTCATGCGCACTTCTCAGAGCGTCCTCGCGTTTTGCAGGGGTCGTCGATGGGAAAGTCCCGTCAGCTCGGCGGCGGGTCCCACGGCGTTGGTCGAGCTGCGCTGACCGCATCCCTTACCGGCATTTTGCCCTGGTGGACCTACCAATCGCGTGACATTCCCGGCGTGGGAACGGCGATGGTCAATGTTGCCAATTTAAATTTTCTATTTCTTGAGCGCGATGTAGACATACCCGCAGGCGAACTCGATCTCGCTTTCGACCGAACCTATAACTCCGAGTCCGGGCATGATGCGCAGAACGATGATGGATCGACGCCGTCGGTCTACGGTAACCATTGGACGAACAACCTCGACGTTCACCTTGCGTGGTCATCAACGGGTCAGAATACCGGTACGGTGAGCGTTTACACCGCCGATGGCTCTCGAGACGACTACGCTTGCACGATCAATGTGTCCGCAACCTGCACGTCGCAGACCGCCGGCGTCTATGATCTTTTGGGGACCACCGACGTTAGTGGCGGGACTGCATGCGAACTTCAGTGGACCCTGAAGTCAGGCGAAAGCTATCTGTTCAACGCCCCCTACGCCGCCTGTGGAAATGGCGCCGGTCAATATGGCCGGTTGTTGGCGATCTATGGCCGAAACACGAGCTTTTGGATCCAGCTCGCTTACAGCTGGAGTCCAGATGCAAGTAACCCAGAGAACCTCGCTAAGATCGTCGCGACCCATGAGCCCGACGGCGCTCAACTTATCCTAAATTTCGGAACGATTGCAGGGTCGAACCCCGCGATCACCGAGCTGGCATCCGTCGAGCGCCCCGACGGCCAATACATTTACTACTACTATACGACCGCCGGCGCGCTCGACGAACTGGATAAACCCGGCAACGATCCCGTCTTGCCGTCAGGTGGTAGCATGCCCACCCAATTCCTGGATGGGAATCCAATTGCGACTGGCAACCTCCCGGAGACCTATGATATCGAACAGCCCGGACTCATGGAGGTTTGCGGCCCTCGCGCGACGATCTCAAACATCAAAACGAGTGGAAGCCCGAACAATGGCGCGTGCGTTGATTTCGATTACAGCAACCATCAACTTTCGGACTGGTATACGCGTGGTGTGCTCAATCCAACACCTAATGACAATGTTACGCAGACGCCGATTCAGAGCGGTCCAAACACAGGATTTGTGCAGTGGGATGATACGACCTTTATGTCAACGGTATCGACTACTTGTGAAGGCAACACCAGTGGCGCTACATTTTTCAGCGACGCCTACGGTCATGAAACTACTTGGTGTTACGATGCTAGTTCACGCGTCTTCCAGACACAGGCAAACGCAGTAGGCCTAGAAACTGAGCAAGCGTGGGACGCTAACAATGATCTTGTAAGCACTACAGACCCCCGTGGCAACGAGACTGATATCGCGTACGATACCAACGGAAATGTTGTCGAAGTATCGCTGCCGAGTCAAGTTACATCACAAGGAACCATCCGCCCGACGAGCCTCTACGACTACGATATTCATAATAACCTGCTGGCTTATTGCGATCCGGCCAATAACACGAACAACAGCTGGGTTCCGTCGCAAGCTGATAATCTTTGTGAAAGCCGAAATACCATTTATAGGCGGTATACTTACAATACCGTTGATTCACATGAGCCATATGGATGCCTAACGAACGAGTACACACCGCGAAATTATGATCGCACAGTGAACTATGGCGGCAACTGTGGCAATGGTCTTCCGATATCCGTGAACGGTGCTACGTACGTGGAAGCCGACAACCATACTCGTACGCCGATTCAGGCATTAACCTACAATAGTAACGGAACGCTTGCGACCTACAAACCCGGAAATCCTGATAACACGGCGTGGCAGCTGAACTATACTACTAATGGGATGAATCGGGTGCGATCGGTCCAAGACCCGGATGGCGTTACATCGTACCAATGCGATAATCTCGACGGTAGCGTCATGTACAGCGAGACTGCGTGGCAGAATGAGCTCGACTGGAGTTGACCCGGTTCCGTGGACACTTTCGTTCTTACAGCGAAGGAGTCCATTATGGCACGTCGTCCCACATACCCGCCGGAGTTCCGGCGTAGGGTCACCGACCTGGCTCGCGCCGGCCGCAGCATAAACTCCCTTTCGGAAGAGTTCACCGTCGCGCGCCAGTCGATCATGAACTGGCTCAAGCAAGACGATCTCGACGCCGGGCGCCGCACCGACGGTTTGACGACCGAAGAGCGCAAAGAACTTACGCAGCTCCGGCGCAAGGTGCGAGACCTCGAAATGGAGCGCGACATCTTAAAAAAAGCCGCAGCCTGGTTCGCTCGGGAGACGCATACGATCCCGGAGAAGTCTTCGGATTCATAAGGGCGCACCAGGCAGTGTATCGAGTCAGCCGACTTTGCCGTTTCCTCGAGGTCTCGCCGAGTGGCTTTTACGCATGGTCGAAGCGGCCGCCGTCTGCCCACCGTCAATCCGATGTCGCGCTCGGTGACCACATCGAAGCGATCTATCGGCGATCCCGATCGACGTACGGTCGGCCGCGCATTCACGACGACCTCAAAGACGAAGGGATCCACGTCTCGGGCAAGCGCGTCGCGCGTCTGATGCGGGAACGTTGTATTAAGGGTGTTTCGCGACGTAAAGGTATCATCACCACGATTCGCAATCGCGACGCGCGGCCGGCACCCGATCTGGTCGACCGCAAGTTTCAAGCCGACGGGCCCGACCAGCTGTGGGTCGCTGACATCACGTATGTTCCGACCTGGGCCGGTTTTCTGTACTTGGCCATCGTACTCGATGTGTACAGCCGCCGCGTCGTCGGTTGGGCCATGGCCAATCACCTGCGGACCGAGCTCGTCCTCGAAGCGCTGGAGATGGCGATCTTTCGTCGCAAGCCGACCAACGTGATTCATCACTCGGACCAAGGCTGCCAATACACGTCGATCGCTTTCGGTAAGCGCTGCCAGCAGGCGAACATCCGGCCGTCGATGGGATCGGTCGGCGACTGCTACGATAATGCGATGTGCGAAAGCTTCAACGCAACGCTCGAATGCGAGTTGCTGGCGTTTAATCGGTTCAAGACTCAGCGGGAAGCGGCAGCGGCAATCTTCGATTTCATCGAAGGGTGGTACAATCCTCACCGCAAGCATTCAGCACTCGGCTATCTCTCACCCAACAACTTCGAGCGACGCATGGATCGAGCCGCCTGATGTCCAAAAACTACCTCTCCACGAAAGTGGGTCAACTCCAGACAACGAGCCGAGCTGTCCTTCGACGACGCAACTCGCGAACGGAACAGCAACGCCCCCGCCATATGCTACGGCCTACACGTACGACCCCGATGGGGACGTCGCGACGGTGCTGCGCCATCACAACTGCACCAACGGCAATGGCTGCGCGGCTAATCAGCCCGCAACGACGACGTGTAATACGATTACCGTCGCGGCCGGGACGACCTGCGATTTCTATGATGGCCTCGATCGTCTCGTCGAGGTGAAACTCCCGTACGATGGAAGCGTCGATCTTTACACGAAGCCATGGGTCACTCGCTATCTCTACGATTTAACCGGAGGACAGCAGTCTTTCCAGGGCAGCGGCCTCTACGCTCATGGAAACCTTTTTGAGGTTCAGGAGCTCGTTTCTCTCACACCGTCAGCAAACTCCCCTTTCCACACTGCCTCCATCACCAACGGCACGTTCTTAGGCATCAAGGGCTTCGCGTACGACGCGATCGATCGTCTCGTAAGCAAGTATTCGTGGGCGGGAGCGAACGTTATAAACGAACAACTGACGTGGGATACGAGCCCAATCCAAAACAACGTTGCAGGGCTTCTGGGCGAAGATTGCAACGGACTGTCGTCGCCACAGTGCCAGGAGTTCGAATACTTGCCGGACGGTGAGATACTTACTTTCGAGTCGAGCGATGGGACTTCGCCTGAGCGAGACTACACGTACGATCCGGATGGGCGGCCGACGAGGATTCTCTCGCATGCCTATACTAACCCGCAAACATACGCGTATGACGCTGATGGCAATGTTGCGACGTCGACGGACGCCGGAAATACGACCAGCGCGCAGGCAACGCTGACGCATGATCGTTATCCCGATGGCTTAGAGGAGGACCTCGACGTATCGTCAGCGGCCCTAAGTCAACAAGCTCTTTTTACGTACTCATATCGCAATGACGGACCGTTGGAAACCTACGCGATCAACGATTCCAGCCTCGGAAGTTCGATCGTTCATGCGGGGACAACTACACTCGCTTATACATACACCGACGCTGGCCGTTTCGCGGGGCGCCAAGAAAGCGGCGCTGCCGCCAGCACATCGTTGCCGGCGTGGAGCGTGACGTACAAAACAAATCCTGCGAACGGTCTTTCCATCGGCCTGGTCGGCACGGAAACAACGCCAGTAACGACACTTTCAAACTTCAGCTATACAGCCGAAGGCGAAATCACCGCGCTTAGTTCGTCCGCCAGCAACCCCGCCTGCTTGTACCCGACCCCGATCTATAGCTACAGCCTCCGCGGGGAGCTCATCAATTCACCGAATTGCGGCTCAACTGGGGCCGAACCTTTCTTGGCAAACGGTGTGTCTTTGCGCGGGTCGCCGGTAGTCGCGGGCGAGGCATACAGTTGGAACGGCGCTATGGCGGTGATAACGCAGTCGACGACAGCGGGGTTCTCCACGCCCTGCAATCAGGGCACCCAGCCATGCACCTCTGCTTGGGGCTACGATAGCGCAGGTCGAATGACCGGTCAGGTAGCACCTTATCCGCCTGTTGCCGTATCGCCGCCTCCGAATAATACGACGACGGCGCGAACCTACGACGCGGAGAATCACTTGACTATGACACAGTTCCAGTTGGGAGGGGCCGCCGGGAGTAGTACGTGGGGCAACGAGATCGTCGCTTGGGGACCTGACGGTCATCCGATCAAAATTGGCACGTATACTGGACAGAACAACCAAAGCCAAGAGAAAGACGAACGCTTACATTGGAATGGGAATCAGTTACTCTTTACGACTAATCCTAGTGGTTCGAATGGGTCCGCTGTCCTCGATGATATCAAAATCGACGTGCAGGGTGACATTCTGCCAGCCGACACATATAACGGCTTAACCTTCTACGATCGGGGTCCCGGTGGCACAATTATAGGATGCCATAACAAGACCGGCAACAGCTTTGTGGGGCTGACTGACAGTTGGGGGGCGTTCGGCATCAGCCCTTGCTCGCAGAACAAATCTAATGGCTTCTTGCCGCCAACGACTATAATCTGGAACTCATCGACGGCGGCAGGGGCGACGCCATCGATCGGTACCGGCGGAGTGTTGGGAATGCCTCGCACTGATGGCTTTGTCGACGGTTACGACACAATTCAAGGTAGGCGTTCATACGACAGCACCGCGGGGGTCTGGACTGCGCCTGACAATTATCTTGGGGCTGATGCAGACCCTGCGTCGCAAAAGAGCTATTTATGGAACAATAATAACCCATTGGGCTACGTCGATCCTAGCGGAAACGATGCCGGGGACTCAGACTCGAGCACACCGACCGGAACTGAGCAGTGTAGCGGAACTACTTGCCAACAAGCGCAAAGCTGTCCCGCTGACGCCGGCAACTGCCCGGGTTCGCAGTCAAGCTGCGGTACCGGAATGATTCTTACCTCCGACGGACAGTGCGCAGTAGAAAGCAAGCCTTCATCCAAGATGGCCGGTGGCCTTCCCGCCGATCCAAGCGGTCTCAGCAGCGATTGGCGCGCCATCGATTTTGAAAGGGGCGAAAGATTCTACTATAATCCCGATATAGAACAGTTTCTCCGCCACAATACCGACACACCCAAGAGGCCTTGGAGAGTTTATCCCCTCGGCCCACCGAAGAGCGATAATACGCCGCGGCCCGATGGCGGGAACAAGATCAGGACCCCAGGCGGCGACGGACATTGGGCAGAAGGCGAATACCCGCCTGGATGGCTATTCTGGGGCGGAGCCTTGGCTGCAGGAGCTGCGGCGCTTATACAACAGATACTTTCGCAACCAGTGCCGGCGTGGTGAAGACCATTATAGAGAATTAGAATGTTAAAGATCGAATTTACGGAGGATTGTATCACGTGCAAACCTGGTCCCAGCGTTGAGTGTGGCCCGACGAGGTATGGCGGCGAGTATTGGGACCGGATTGCGTCCGATTTGCTGTGCGGAGTGGCAGACGTTTTCCCGGACGTTGGAATCTTACACATCGGCGAGCCGGGGGAGCCAAGCTGGCAGCGCGTGAAATCCGGCGGCACCCGATGGGCAGAGATTACTGACCACCCACTCCAGGGCAAGTCGGTCTGGGGCGCCTCGCCGGTCTTTGGCTGGTTTCTTGTGCCGAACTGCCGGGAAGCGGTGGAAGAGGTGATGTCGTGGACGATGCCGGCGCCCCTTCCAGTTGGCACATCTAGGCCGCCTGGCTCATGTTCAGTAGCCTTCTCGGGACTGCATTGGTTCCGAAACCGTTTAGACTCGGAACGATGGGGGGGATATGACGAGAAGCTGCATGGCATTGTGCAGGAGTGCGCACAGCACGCTCTATTCACGATGAGGTGGGCTCCCACGGCATGGAGCCTGTATCCCGGAAAGATCATCGCTAGACAGCTGCTAAGATTGATTGATCCTGTTGTTTCCAGAATCAACTCCGTTACGTCTGAGGAGTGACCTGAGGTGGCAAAACGGCTCAGGTTGAAACTGTGAGTTCCGGGCTACCGATCGTAACGCGAGGGTTTCAGAGTCAGGCGCTTCGCCGAGTGGCCCACATTTGGCCCACATACTCGCGGCAACCGAAGACAACCGGTGACCACAGCGATAACGGCATCTTCCTTAGAAAGCGCGTTTTTCGTCGTCGTCAGTACTTTCGAGTCGTGCTGCTGTATCGCTTTCGATTCCCGCTGGCACTAGTGAGTGGCGTCGCGATCAGCTACTGCGTTTCGATGAGGTCCTGCATCGGGCTCGACGCGTTGGCGTAAAGCCGCTTCGCCATGCGCCCTGCGAGAAAGGCTTGGTGGCCGGCGACGACGGCGTGCTGCATCGCCGAGGCCATTAGCACCGGATCCCGCGCGCAGGCGATTCCCGTGTTCATCAAGAGCGCGTCGACGCCGAGCTCCATCGCGATCGCGGCGTCCGAGGCCGTGCCGACGCCCGCATCCACGATCACCGGAACCGTCGCGCGCTCCTTGATGATGCGTATCGAGTACGGGTTGCAGACGCCGAGTCCGCTGCCGATCGGCGCGGCGAGCGGCATGACCGCGGCGCAGCCAACCGCCTCGAGCTGCCTGCACGCGATCGGGTCGTCGCCGATGTACGGCAGCACGGTGAAGCCGTCGTCGACGAGTCTCTTCGCTGCGACGATCGTTTCGTGCGCGTCGGGGTGGAGGGTCTGCGGATCGCCGATCACTTCGAGCTTAATTAGGCCGGTGCCGAGCAGTTCGCGGGCCAGTTGCGCCGTCAGCACGGCCTCGTCGGCCGAGTAGCATCCGGCGGTGTTCGGCAGAATCGTGTAGCGGTCGCGGTCGATGTAGTCGAGCAGCGTCTTGCCGTCGGCATTGTCGAGGTTGATGCGGCGGATCGCGACGGTGATCATCTCCGCGCCGCTCGCGGCGTGCGCGGCGCGCATGACCTCCATCGAGGGATACTTGCCGGTCCCGACGATCAGCCGCGACGAGAACTCGTGCGTGCCGAGTTTGAACGCGTCGTTCACGCCCTATCCCCCCGCAACCGCTTCGATGATCTCGAGCCGGTCGCCGTCGCACAAACGGTGCGAGTCGTACTCGTCGCGCCGCACGACGCGATCGTTGCGCGCGACCGCGACGCCGCCGCGCTGCGAACCGAGCAGCTCGAGCAGCGTTGCGACCGTCAGCTCATCGGGCAGGTCGTGCACTCGTCCGTTGATCGTCGCCTTCACGCGTGGGTGATTCGTCTCTCCGCCGCCGCTTCCGTGCCGAGGCGTGCGAGCGAAAATGGTTCGAGCGCCGGCGCCTCGCCGGTCTCGACTGCATCGGCGATCAGGCGCGCCGTCGCCGGCGCGAGCAGGATCCCGTTGCGATAGTGGCCGCTCGCGACGAAGTAGCCTTCGAGCGGCGTGGCGCCGAGGAACGGCAGACCGTCGGGGGTTCCGGGGCGCAGGCCGGCCCAGCTCTCGGTCGGCGTGAAGCTCGAGAGCGCCGGCGCTGCGGCGAGGGCCGCGCGCAGCAGGCCGGCCACGCCTTCGGCGGTGACGCGCTCGTCGAAGCCTGCCGACTCGACGGTCGCGCCGATGAGCAGGCGGCCGTCGTCGCGCGGAACGAGATAGGCGCCCGGCACCCACGTCGCGCGGCGAACGAAGCCGGCCGGAACGGAGAGCGCGACCATCTGGCCCTTCACCGGCTCGACCGGCACGCGGCACGCGTCGGGGACGCCCTCGAGCGACGACGCCCACGCGCCGCACGCGTTGACGATCGCACCCGCCGCGACGAAGCCGAGCGGCGTCGCCACACCGAGCGCGCGTCGCCGATCGCACTCCGCCCGCAGCTCCGCGACGCGCTCGACGACGACGCCCGACGCGGCGCAGGCGGCGACGAGCGCGCGACCGAGGCGGCGGTTATCAACGTGGCCTTCTGCGCTCTTGAGCAGGCCGCCGATCGCGCGCGCCCCGAGCCACGGCTCCGCCGCGAGCACGGCGGCGCGATCGAGCAGCTCGCACTCGACGCCGCGATCGCGCAGCGCGCCGGTGTGCCGCCGCAGCGTCTCGAGCTGCTCGTCGTCGAACGCCGCGTAGAGCACGCCGTCGAGACGCAGGTGCGCATCTATGCCGCTCTGCGTGAAGACGCGCTCGACGAAGGCGGGATACTCGGCCAGCGATGCGGCGCAGAGCGCGAGCAGGTCTTCGTCTTCGATCCGCTCGGTGTACGGCGCCAAGATGCCCGCGCCGGCCCACGACGCGGCCCGGGCGGGTTCGCCGCGATCGAAGACGCGCACGCTCGCACCCCGCTGCGCCAACTCAAACGCAATCGAAAGGCCGATCAGTCCCGCGCCGGCGACGATGACGTCGCCTCTGCTATCCCGCATTCGTCCCTCGCTTTTGACGGGACGTGCCCGACTCCAGCCTTGCGAACGCCGCGCCCTCGTGATATGGTTTAACTAGTTTAACCATGCCAAACCGCACCGTTCGAAATCCGACGAACGAGCTGCGCCCGTGGAATCTCCACGACGCGAAGGCTCGTCTCTCCGAGCTCGTGGATCGTTGTCTCGCCGGCGAGCCGCAGGTGATTTTGCGACGCGGCCAGCCCGCGGTGGTGGTTCTCCCGTTTTCGGAGTACGAGCGGCGGACCGGGCCGCGTGAATCGTTGCTTTCCTTCTTTCAGCGATCGCCTCTGGGCGACGCGGGCCTAAAAATCGAGCGAGCGAAAGATTCGATTCAAACGCTGCGCGACGTCGAGCTATGACCGGCTATCTCTTGGATACGATGACGATTTTCGAGGGCGCGAAGGCTCGGCCGCACCGCGGATTAGCCGCGTGGTTGAGCACGGTCGAGGAGAGCTCGACGTACGTTAGCGCGCTAACGATCGGGGAGCTGCAAAAGGGGATCGCGCTGCTCGAACGCGGTTCGGCGCGACGCGCGGCGCTGGAGCGGTGGCTTACATTCGATCTCATCAGCCGCTTCGGCCGGCGAATCCTCGCATTCGATACGGACGTCGCGCGCCATTGGGGCACGATGATCGCGCGAGCGTTGGAACGCGGCGTAAGCCTTTCGATCGTCGATTCGCAGATCGCAGCCACCGCGTCGCTCTACGGTTTACACGTCGTTACGCGAAACGCCCGGCATTTCGCTCCAACGGGCATTGCGACGTTCGATCCGTGGGCGGGATCTTGATCTACATTCCGGTGTAGACCGGGCCCTCACCGCCCTGCGGCGGCACCCACGTGATGATCTGGTAGGGATCGGCGATGTCGCAGGTCTTACAATGCACGCAGTTCGTGAAGTTGATCTGCAGCCGTCCGGTGAAGCCGCCGTCGGCGCGCTCGAAGAGCGGCTCGTAGACCGCGGCGGGGCAGAAGTAGCGGCACGGATTGCCGTACTCGGAAGTGCAACGATCGCGGCAGATGTCCGTGTCGGCGACGATCAGATGACAGGGCTGGTTCTCTTCGTGCATCGTTCCGCTGTTGTAGACGTCGGTCAGCTTGTCGAACGTCAGCACGTTGTCGATCTTCGCGCGCGGCGTGAGCGGCGGCTCCCAGCCCATCTTCGCCATGCGTTCGTACCCCGGCTCGCTGGGGAGTTTCTCGATGAAGCCGAAGCCCGCGCCGCCGGTAAACGTCGCGAGGCCGGCGTTGAGCAGCCCGGAGAGCAGCCCTTTGCTGAAGCCTTGATGGAAGTTCCGGGCGGTGCGCAGCTCCTTATACGCCCACGACTTCTTGAAGCGGCGCTCGAACGACGAGAGCGTCGCGGCATCGAACGAACCGGCTTGCAATGCATCCCAGATTGTCTCGGCGGCGAGCATGCCGGACTTCATGCCGAGGTGGATGCCTTTGAGCCGCATGCCGTTGAGGAAACCGGCCGAGTCGCCGACGATCAACAGCCCGTCGGCGTATGGGCGCGGCATCGCGAAGAGACCGCCCTCGGGAATTGCCTTCGCGCCGTAGCGCACGAGCGTTCCGCCTTCGAGCATCTTTGCGACGACCGGATGCTCTTTCATGCGCTGCAGTTCGTTGTGCGGGTCGGTCGTCGGATTCTTATAGTCGAGGCCGGTGACCATGCCGATGTCGAGCACGTTGCCGCCCATGCCGTAGATGAAGCCGCCGCCGAAGGTCTCGGGCGGCAGCGGATAGCCGAGCGTGTGAATGACGCTACCCGCCTTGAAGCGATCGTCGGGAAGCTGCCAGAGTTCTTTGACGCCCGCAGCGTAGACTTGCGGCTCGCGTCCGTCGGCGAGGCCGAGCCGCGAGCCGGCCTGCTTTGCCAACGTTCCGCGCGGCCCTTCGGCCAGCACGACGACCTTCGCCAGGATGTCGGCGCCGGGCTCGTAGTTCGATTTCGGCGCGCCGTTGTGATCGAGTCCCTTGTCGCCGGTGCGCACGCCGATGACGCGATTTTCGTACCAGAGCAGCTCCTGGCCCGGAAATGCCGGAAAGACTTGCGCCCCGGCGGCCTCGGCGGCGTCGCCGAGCCACTTCGAGAGCTTCTGCAGCGACGTGACGTACTTGCCGTGGTTCTGCAGCGGCGGCGGCGTGAACGGCGCCTTGATCTTGCCGCGCGGCGTCAGATACCAAAGCTCGTCGCGCGTGACCGGCGACTCGACCGGCGCGCTCGCGCGCCACTCCGGCAGCAACTCGTCGAGCGCGCGCGGATCCATCACCGCTCCGGAGATCCCGTGATTCCCGATCTCGCCGCCTTTTTCGATGACGAGAATCTCGAGCGCGCGGCCGGCGGCCTGCGCGAGCTGGCCGAGCCGAATGGCCCCCGCCAGGCCGGCCGGGCCGGCGCCGACGAAGAGGACGTCTACTTCGAGACGATCGCGCTCGGGCATCGTCGGCTAGTTAAACGAAACGGACGCAGAACCCTCAAAACCCATGAACGGCTCAGCGCGACGCAGCTTCTGCAGCGACAACTACGCACCGGCGGCGCCGGAGATCGTACGAGCGATCGCGGACGCCAACGCCGGCGATGCCGCCGCGTACGGCGACGACGCGTGGACGGCCCGCGCGATCGCTCGTTTCAAAGAGCACTTCGGCGACGCGACGGAAGTCTATCTCACGTTCAACGGAACCGGCGCCAACGTCACCGCGCTCAGTTCCTTGCTGCGGCCTTGGGAGGCCGTTCTCGCCCCCGCAAGCGCGCATCTCCAAACCGACGAGTGCGGCGCGCTCGAGCGTTTCAACGGCTCCAAAGTAATTCCGATCCCGACCGGCGACGGCAAACTGCGGCCGGCCGATCTCGAACCGTACACGCACGCCGCGGGCGTCGTCCACTTCCCACAGCCGCGCGCGGTTTCGATCTCGCAGGCGACCGAGTTCGGCGGCGTCTACGAACGCGACGAGATCCGTGAGCTCGCCGCGTTCGCGCACGGTCACGGCCTCATCCTACACGTTGACGGCGCGCGCCTCGCGAACGCCGCCGTCGCGCTCGGCGCGACGCTGCGCGAGGCAAGCGCCGATCTCGGCGTCGACGTGCTGAGCTTCGGCGGCACGAAGAATGGGCTCTTGCTCGGCGAGGCGGTCTGCTTCTTCAATCCCGCCCTGCACGCCGGCGCCGCGCCGTTCGTACAGAAGCAGGCGATGCAGTTGGCATCGAAGATGCGCTACGTCGCGGCCCAGTTCGACGCACTGCTCTCCGAGGGCCGCTGGTCGCGTTACGCGTCGCACGCGAACGAGATGGCCCGGCTCCTCCACGAACGCGTCGCGAAGATCGGGGGCGTGCGCGTAACCCGCCCGGTTCGCTGCAACGCGGTCTTTGCGACGCTCGATCGCGGCGCGGTCGAACGCCTGCAGCGCGAGTACTCGTTCTACGTCTTCGACGAATCACTCCCCGAGGTGCGCTGGATGACGCACTGGGCCACGACGCCGCAGGACGTCGACGAGTTCGCGAAGGCCATCGAACGCGCTAGCGGATAAGTTCGCTAAACTTTTCGAGGTCGATGTTGCCGCCGGAGACGATCGCGACGATCGGACCGTCGCCCGCTTTGCCGGTAAGCGCGGCCGCGAGCCCGAGCGCTCCGGCGCCCTCCGAGATGACGCGAACCTTCTCCGCCATGAGGCGCATCGCGGCGCGCACCTCGTCGAGCGTAACGACGATAACGCCGTCCACGACGGCCTGCATCCGCTCCCACATCCGCGGAAATGCGCTCTGGCCACCCGCGCCGTCGACGAACGACGCGGTCCAGCCGTCGAACGTCTGCGGCGAACCCGCCGCGAACGATGCGGCCACCGGCGCGGCGGTCTCGGGTTCGGCGCCCCAGACGTTGATCGCGGGCTTGAGCGCGCGCACGGCGCTGCCGAGACCCGTGATCAATCCGCCGCCTCCAATCGCGGCGATGACGGCGACCGTATCCGGCGCGTCCTCGAGTATCTCGAGCCCCATCGTCGCGTGTCCGGCGATGAAGTTGTCGTCGTCGAACGGATGGATGAACGTTCCTTCGACGCCCGGATAGGCGCGGTCGTCCAGCGCATTCCAACAGACGTCGTACGGGGCGAGAACGAGCCGAGCTCCGAGCGCGCGCATGCGTTCGAGCTTCGCCTCCGGCGCGGTTTCGATCGCAACGACCGTGCACGGGACGCCCGCGCTGCGCGCGGCGTACGCGACGCCTTGGCCGGCATTTCCCGCGCTGATCGTCCAGACGCCGCCGGCGCGTTCGCCGGGATCGAGCGCGGCGACGGCGTTTGCGGCGCCGCGAAGCTTGTAGGCGTTGATCGGCTGGAGGTTCTCTAACTTGAGCCGCACGTCGGGATAACCCGGGCCCATCTCCAGACGCACGAGCGGCGTGCGCACGATGGTCCCGCGTATGCGCTCGCGCGCGGCCTCGATGGATGCCAGGTCGATCGGGCGGACGGCGTCGCTCATGCCGTCCAGTCGAGCATCGCTTCCCATTCGGGCTTGGGAAAGCGCTGCTTCGATTTGATCGCTTCGACGTACTTGCGCTTGCCGGCGCGGTTGCCTTTGCCGAGCATCAAGCCGCCGACGAGACGCTCCTCCCAGAAGAAGAGTGCGCGGTACCACTTCTTCTCGCGGTCGATCTTCCGCGCGATCTCGAGATCCGAACGCAGATCCGTTCCGAGGCCGAACTGCGTGATCGTCTGTCCCTTGAAGAGCAGCGACGAATACTCGGGCACGTCGTGGTACTTCTCGCTCCCGCCCATCATGTTGAGCGCGACGACTTTGCCGTGCGCGCCGGCGTTGTTCCACGTTCCCATGCGGTAGCGAATCTCGAGAATCGGATCGTAGAAATCGGCGACGTCGCCGGCGGCGTAGATGCCCTTGACGTTCGTCTCGAGGTGATCGTCGCAGAGGATGCCGTTCTTGCTCGTCTCGATCCCCGAGCCGTCGCAGACCTCGGTGTTCATCGTCAAGCCGAAGCCGTACGCGTAGCACTCGGCCGCAATCTCGGCGCCTTGGCTGGTTCGCACTTTTGTAATCGCGCCGTTGGAGCGCACGAACTCCTCGACCTCTTCGCCGTAATGCATGTGCACGCCGTCGGCCGCAGCGGCCTCGTGGAGCAGCGCGCCCGCCTCTTCGTCAATGATGCGATGGAGACCGCGCGGCCCGCGCATCAGCCAGTGCGTCTCAAGCCCGCGGGACGAGAACGCCTCGGCGAGCTCGTACGCGATGAACGAACCGCCGATCGCGACGGCGGCGCGGCTGCGGTCGATCTGCTCCGAGATCGCGCGCGTATCGTCGAGATATTGGAAGGGAAAGATGTTCGCGGCGCCCTCTGACCCGGGCTTGCCGATCGGATTGGGGCGGCCGCCGGTCGCGACGAGCAGTGCGTCGTAGGGATACGACGTGCCCGCCGCTTCCACGATTCGCTCTTGCGGAACGATGCGATCCACCCGCGTCCGCAGGTGCAGGGCGATGCGATGCTCCTCGTGCCACGCGAGGTTGCGGATCATCACCTTCGCTTCGGGAATCTGTTTGCGCAGCATCGGCGGGAGGGAGATCCGGTTGTAGAGCGTGTAGGGCTCGTCTCCGAAGAGCGTGATCTCGCAGGCCGGATCGTGCTTGCGCAGCTGCTCGGCGGCCGTCGTTCCGGCGAAGCCGTTGCCGACGATGACGTACCTGCGAACGTCCGAGCCGCCCACTATCTGTGCAGGCCCAAGGCGACGAGCATCCGATAGCCGACCTCGAGCGCGCGCTCGTCAATGTCGAAGCGTGCGCTGTGGTGCGGCTCCAATCCGATCTCGGCGCCGCGCGCGCCGACGAGAAAGTATGCGCCGGGCCGCTGCTGCTGCATGAACGACATATCCTCGGACCACATCACGATCGGATGCGGATCGACGAGGCCGCCCGGACCGACGATCTCGCGCGCGACCTCGCGCACGATCGCGTTGACGCCCGCATCGTTGACGGTCGGCGGGTAGACGAAGTGGTAGTCGAATTTATACTCGAGCCGCATCGCGTTGCAGAGCCCGCGCAGCAGCCGCTCGATGCGCTCCGGAAGCGAGCGGCGCACCTCGTCGTCGAAGGCGCGGACGCTCCCCTGCAGTTGCGCGCGCTCGGGGATGACGTTGAACGTCGTTCCCGCGTGGAGCGAGCCGACGGTCACGACGACCGGCTGCGGCGGCGCGATCTCGCGGCTCGGGATCGTTTGGAGCAACGCGACGAGCTCCGCGGCGCCGACGATCGGATCGACGGCCTTTTCCGGCATCGCACCGTGACCGCCCCGGCCGATCAGCTCGACGTCGAAGCGATCCGACGACGAGAAGAACGCGCCGTCCCGCACGCCGACCTTACCGGCGTCGAGACCGCTGTAGAGATGGAGCGCGAAGGTCCGGTCGACGTGCGGATGCTCGAGCGCGCCGTCCTCGATCATCAACTTGTTCCCGGAGTGGCCCTCCTCGCCGGGCTGGAAACAGAAGACGAGCGTACCGTGGATCTCGTCTCTCCGACGATAGAGCTCCGCCGCGGCGCCCAAGAGCATCGCGACGTGGCCGTCGTGACCGCAGGCGTGCATGACGCCTTCGTTCACCGACCGGTACTCCGCATCGTTGAGCTCCTGCACGGGAAGCGCGTCCATATCGGCGCGCAGCAGCGTTACCGGCCCCGGTTTGCCGCCGTGCAGCGTCGCCAGCACTCCGGTCTTCCCGATGCCGGTTCGAATCTCGTCGTAGCCGAACGAACGCAGCTCGCGCTCGACGAACTTCGCCGTCTCGAACTCGACGAGCGATAACTCGGGATGCGAATGGAGGTGACGTCGGTAACCAACGATGGCGGCAACGGCGGTCATGCTACTTCAAGGCCTCGGCAATTGGTTTGAACCAGAGTCGCGCGTTTGCATAGTCGAAGATCATGTTAAAATCGCTCAGCGTATCCCTGCCGATCAGGCCGTCGTAGTCGCGCTCCTGAGCGTATTGCACGGAAGGCACGACGACCTGGACGCCGCCGAAGACCCAGTCGCCGAGCGTCATGCTGCGCATCGTGATGTGCTTGACGCCGAACGGCTTGCCGCCGATCATCACGAGTTCGCCTTCGTCGGGCGTCCCGCGCGGAACGAGATTGGGAAACTGGGAGAAGTAATGCGGATAGAGCATCGAGTAGACCGCGCCGAGATCCACGACGAAGTACCCGGGCAGATTGCTGTACGACGCCTTGACGAGCGGGACGCCATAATCGAGACGCAGCGGCAACGCCGACCAGCCCCGTGCCGTGAGATCGGCAGGCGCACTGCGCATGAGCGTCAGCGCCTTCTTTTCGAAGTCTATCTCGAGCGCTCCGCTGGCGACAAAATCGGTGCCGAGCAGTCCGACGACGCGCTGGTCGGGAAGCTGCTCTTCGAACGAAGCCGTCGAGAATGCGACGTTTTTCGCGCTCAACGGCCCGACCGAGAGATCGGGGGCGCGCGTGTTTGCCATCGTGAAGTCGCCGCCGAAACTCAGGGCCGTAACGCCCGTCAGCGACATCCCGAGCTCGCCCGCGACCGCCGGGTCGATCAACAGATCCGACGAGCCCGTGTCGAGCAGAAAATCCAGCCCCCGCCCCGCGATCGAAACGTTCACGATAACTCCCGAATCGGTGAAGCGCGCGGGTATGACGACGGCGTCGCGCCCGCCGAGATCGAAGAGCGGCTTCGATGTGGGAGGCGTAAAATCGGCCGGCGACAACCGCACTCGTTCGTACGTCTGCACCTTCGTCTGCGTTACCGGCTTGCCGTCGCGTTCGTAGCCGATCGCGTAGGCGACGGAGCGGCCCGCCACCTGCCGGTAATCGCCGTATACGTACGTCTGCTGATGGCCGTCGTAGTCGGTGAAGTCGAGCCGCGTCAGCAAATAGGTATGCGGATCGTAGTAGCGGCGTTCGACGAGACCGTTGCGGGGCGTAACCTCAACGACGAGCGCCGGCGAATCGCCGGTCGATAGGCCGAGGAGCCGAACGCCGCTCTCCGGATTTTGCGCGTTGCGCATCGACGCGACGAACGGGTCGAGCTCGGCATAGATCCCCGTCGTCGGCAGCACGAGTCCGTTCTCGTCCTGTTGCCACCGCACGCCGGCGTCGGCGCCGTACGATGTGGCAAAGCCGCCGATGCGAACGGTCGTGCGAAAGTTGCGTCCGTCCGTAAGCGTTTCGGTGGTCCAGACGTCTCCGAGCGCAGATCGCTCTTGCGAGACGACGCGATAGGTTCCGGCCTCGAGCGAGCCGACGGCGTGCTTGTTCCGTTCGAAGAGCTGCGCCGTCGTGATGTCCGCCGGCGCGTAACCTTGCGCACCCGAAGCGGGTACGGCGAGCGCCGCGAGCACCACGAGAAGCGCGGCGCCCGTACGAGCAGACATGGCCTCGTTGTTTGGTCGAGCGGCCCGTGGCTACCTCCGGGCGCAGGATTTGGCGGCGGCCGCGAGCGACTAGCCTGCGTGGCCGCTAAAAAGGCCGCGGCGCTTGAATTCGAACGCCGCGGATTGACCGACGAACAGCTCGTCGCGATGCTTCGCACGATGGTGATGCAGCGCACCCTCGAGAACCGCGGCTTTCAGCTCAATCGCCAAGGGAAGATTCCGTTCGCGTCGGCGAGCGAGGGGCACGAGGCCGTGCAGGCCGGAGCCGCGATGGCCTTCGCACGCGGCAAAGATATTCTCGTTCCGTACTATCGCGATCTCGGTCTCGCGCTCGGGATCGGCGTGACGCCCTTCGAGGTGCTGCTCTCGCTCTTTGCGCGCGCGGCCGACCACTCGGCGGGGCGACAGTTCCCACATCACTACGCGAGCCGAAAGCTCGGCGTGCAGACGATCAGTTCGGTGATCGCCGCGCAACTGCCGCACGCGGTCGGCGCGGCCTACGCGCTGCAGTACCGCGGCGAGCGCGGCCGTGCGGTCCTGACCACCTTCGGTGACGGCGCGACGAGCGAGGGCGAGTGGCACGAATCGCTCAACTTCGCGGCCGTCCACAGGTTGCCGGTCGTCTTTCTCTGCGAGAACAACGAGTGGGCGATCTCGACGCCGCTCTCCAAACAGATGGGGCAGCCCGATGTCTACAAGCGCGCCGAGGGTTACGGCATCCCGGGCGCGGTCGTGGACGGAATGGATCCGATCGCCTGCTACGCTGCCGTCCTCGAGGCGTTCGAGCGGGCGCGCTCCGGCGGCGGACCGACGCTCGTCGAGGCGAAGTGCTACCGCTTCCTCTCACACACGACCGACGACGACGACCGCACCTACCGCTCGCGCGAAGAGGTCGAGGCGCGCCGGCGCGACGACCCCGTCCCGTGCTTCGAGCGCCTCCTCATCGAGCGCGGGGTCCTGACCGAGCAGGGCGCGGAAGCATTGAAGCGTTCCGTCCTCGAAGAGACCAACGACGCCACAGATCGGGCCGAGGCGATGGCCTATCCGCAGGCGCGAGACCTTTACGATCGCGTCTATGCGGAGAGTTGGGAGCCCTGGGCGTAGGAAGTAGGACGATGGCTAGTACCGACATTGCGCCCGGGAGGCTCGAGCGCCGCGGCCTGAACGACGAGCAGTTACGCGCGATCTTCCGCAACATGCTCCTGCAGCGCCAACTCGACAATCGCGGCTTTCAACTCAACCGTCAGGGGAAGGTACCGTTCGCGCTCGGCAGCGAGGGGCACGAAGCGCTGCAGGCCGGCGCGGCGATGGCTTTCAATCGCGGCACGGATATCCTCGCGCCCTACTACCGCGATCTCGGCCTCTGTCTCGGCATCGGGCTCTCGCCCTACGAGATCATGCTCTCGATCTTCGCCCGCGCCGCCGATCACAACGGCGGGCGTCAGTTTCCGAATCACTACTCGTCGAAGGCCGCCGGCCTCATGTCGTTCTCCTCGATTCTCGCGGCGCATCTTCCGCATGCCGTCGGCGCCGCATACGCGATCAAGTATCGCGGCGAGGCAGGCCGAGCGGTGCTGGCGACCTGCGGCGACGGCACGACGAGCGAAGGCGAGTGGCACGAGTCCATGAACTTCGCGGCCATCCACAAGCTGCCGTTCGTCATGCTCGTCGAGAACAACGAGTGGGCGATCTCGACGCCGCTCGCAAAGCAGATGGCGCAGCCCGAGATCTGGAGGCGCGCCGCGGGCTACGGCATGCCGGGATCGCGCTTCAACGGCTTCGATCCGATCGAGACGTACGCGGCGGTGAAAGAGGCGATGGATCGCGCGCGCGGCGGCGGCGGCCCGACCCTCATCGAAGGAACGTGCTATCGCTATCTCGCGCACTCGACCGACGACAACGACATGACCTATCGCACGCGCGAAGCCGTCGACGAGCGGCGCAAGCAGGATCCGGTTCCGGCGTTCGAGGCGGTGCTCGTCGAGCACGGCATCCTGACGCCGCAAGACGTCGCCGAGCTGCGCAAAGACGTCTTGCGCGAGACGAACGAGGCGACCGACGCGGCCGAGGCGCTGCCGTATCCCGCGCCCGCCGATCTCTACACCCACGTCTACGAAGGAGCATGGGAGCCGTGGCAGTCGTAACCGGCACGGAATCTACCGTCATGAACAACGTCGAGGCGGTTCGCGCGACGTTGTACGAAGCGCTGCGGAGCGACGAGCGGGTGTTGATCCTCGGCGAAGACGTCGGCGCGCGCGGCAACGTCTTCCTGATCACGAAGGATTTCATCGGCGAGTTCGGCGAGCGGCGCATCATCGACACGCCGATCGCCGAGGCCTCGATCGTCGGCATCGCCGTCGGCATGGCGATGGAGGGGCTGCGCCCGATCGCCGAGATCCAGTTTGCCGACTTCATCTATCCGTCGTTCAACCAGATCGTCGGCGAAGCGGCGAAGATCCGCTACCGCTCGAACGGCGAGTACACGTGTCCGATGGTCATTCGCACGCCGTACGGCGGCGGCGTCCGCGGCGCGCTCTCGCACTCGATCTCGGTCGAGGCGCTCTTCTATCACGTTCCCGGACTGAAGATCGTCGCGCCGTCGTTCCCGGCCGACGTCAAGGGTCTGCTCAACACGGCAATCGACGATCCGGATCCGGTGCTCTTCCTCGAGCACAAGAAGACGTACCGCCTCATCAAGGGCGAGGTGCCCAACGGCCACTACACGATTCCGCTCGGCAAGGCAAACGTGCTCAAGGAAGGCACGCAGCTCAGCGTCGTCTCCTACGGTCTCTACGTGCACTGGGCGCTGGAGGCAGCGCGCCAGCTCGAGCAGGACGGCCTCTCCGTCGAGGTGATCGACCTGCGTTCGATCCGGCCGATGGACAAGACCGCGATTTTGAATAGCGTCGAGAAGACGCGCAAGCTGCTCGTCATCCACGAGGACAACAAGTTCGGCGGCATCGGCGCCGAGATCGCCGCGATGGTCGCCGAAGAGGCGCTCTTCCACCTCGACGCGCCGATCAAAAGGCTCGCCGGCCCCGACGTGCCGGCGATGGGGTATGCGCTGCCGCTCGAGGAAGAGTTCATGTCGTCGCCGGCCGCAATGGCCGACGCAATGCGAGAGATGGTTAGGTTTTAAATGGCTACCACGATAACGATGCCGCAGCTCGGCGAGACGGTGACCGAAGGCACGGTCGCGCAGTGGCTCAAGTCGGTCGGCGACAGCGTCGACAAGTACGAAGACTTCGTCGAGGTCTCGACCGACAAGGTCAACGCCGGCGTTCCTTCGCCGGTGACCGGCACGATCCGCGAACTGCTCGTCAAAGAGGGCGAAACGGTCGCAACCGGCACGCCGATCGCCGTGATCGACGAGGTCGGCGCAGCCGCCGAAGCGGCTCCCGCGCCACCCGCACCCGCGCACGCAGCGCCGCAAGCCGCTCCGCCGCAGGCCGCTCCGCCGTCGCCGAACGGCGCGAAGGCGAGCGCGGCCGAGAGCGCCGAGGCGGAAGCCGCGGCTCGCGGCGCGTCGCCGGCCGTGCGCCGGCTCGCGCGCGAGCATCACGTAGATATTCGCGCGATTCGCGGCAGCGGCGCAAATGGACGCGTGACCGCCGACGACGTGCTCGCCGCCGCGCGCACGATCGTCTCGTCGGCGCCCGCAGCCCCGCCACCGGCACCCGCGGCGCAACCGCCGCTCGCGCCCGGACGAACCTCGACGTACGCGCAGCCGATACCCGGAACGATGGTGCAGTTGACGCAGGCGCGGCGCATCATCGCCGAGCGCATGGTCGAGAGCAAGCAGACCGCGCCCCACGCCTGGTCGATGGTCGAGATCGACGTCACCGACGTATGGCGGTGGCGCGTGCGCGAGAAAGACCGTTTCGAGCGCGAGACCGGCTACCGGCTGACGCTGCTCCCCTTCTTCATTCGAGCCGTGGTGCAGGCGCTGGCCGCGTTTCCGCTGATGAACGCGAAGTTCGTGGCGGCGACCGCGTCGAGTCAGGCCGGCATCTACGTCAACGACGAGGTGAACGTCGGCATCGCGATCGGCCTGCCGACGAATCTCGTCGTGCCGGTGATCCGGCACGCCGACAAGCTCTCGATCAAGGGGATCGCGATCGCGGCGGGCGAGCTGATCGAGAAGGCGCGTAAGGGCAAGCTCGGCGTGGACGATCTTGCCGGCGGCACGTTCACCGTCAACAACAACGGCGCGAACGGCTCGTGGGCTTCGGCGCCGATCATCAACGGCGGCCAGGCGGGAATCGTGACGATGGAGGCCGTGGTGAAGCAGCTGCGAGTCAGCCACGACGACACGATCGCGATCCGGCAGATGATGAACGCGTGCCTCTCGCTCGACCACCGCGTCGTGGACGGCTACGTCGCCTCGGGCTTCCTCGCAGATCTCAAGCAGCGCCTCGAATCCATGGGTCCGCAAGGAGAACTCTAAGCGCAGATTCGCAAGCAGTTCCGCTTCGAGGCGGCGCACTCGCTGCCGTTTCACCCGGGCAAGTGCGCCCGGCTGCACGGACATTCGTACCGGCTCGAGGTCGCGCTCCGCGGTCCTCTTCGAACGCGCGGTCCCGCTCGCGGCATGATCGAGGATTTCGAGCGGGTCGAACGCATCGTGAACGAGCGCGTCCTCGCCAAGCTGGACCATCAGAACCTCAACGATCTCATCGAAAACCCGACCGTCGAGAACATCGTGCTCTGGATTTGGAAGCGGCTCGCCGGCCGCCTGACGCTGCTCGACGAGCTCGTGCTCTGGGAGACCGCAACCGCCTGCGCCGTCCTCCGCCGCTCAGACCTCGCCTGATGTCATCCTGGCCCAGCGTGTCATCCTGGCCCAGCGTGTCATCCTGGCCCAACGTCGCATCCCGGCTCAAACGTGTCATCCTGAGCGGAGTCGAAGGATAGCGCGTGCTGCAACTAAGCGAGGTGTTCTACAGCATTCAGGGTGAGGGAACGTGGACCGGAACGCCCGCGGTCTTCGTGCGCCTGGCGGGCTGCAACCTCGCCTGCCGCTTCTGCGATACGGATTACGCGGTAAAATTCTTCGCAAGCGTCGAGGACGTGCTCGCGATGGTGCGCGACGCGGGCGGCGATTGCGCGATGGTGGTGCTCACCGGCGGCGAGCCGCTCGCACAGGCCGAGACGCCCGCGCTGATCGAGGCGCTCCAGCGCGACGGCCGGCGCGTTCACATCGAGTCGAACGGTACGATTTTCGCGGCGTTGCCGAAGGACGTCTGGCTCTGCGTGTCGCCGAAGGAGCGCGTCGATCCGCGCATGGCCGCGCGCGCCGACGAGGCGAAGCTCATCGTCGACGAACGCGTCCCTGAAGAACACCTCTCGCTCTTCGAAGGCAAGCCGACGATCCTATTGCAGCCCGAAGGAAACAAACCGGCGAACGTCGCGCTCGCGCTCGAGTACGCGAAAGCGCACCCGCAGCGCTTCCGCCTCTCGCTGCAGACGCACAAGTTCATCGGCGTGCCGTGATACTGCTCGCCTGCGCCGTCGAAGACGAACTCGCGCTGTGGAAACCGCGCGAGGACGTCTCGGCGCTCGTCACCGGCGTCGGCCCGGTCGAGGCGTCGGCGGCCATCGCCACCGCGCTCGCGCACCGGCCGTATCGGCTCGTCGTGAACGCCGGGATCGCGGGCGCCTTCGACGGCGCGGCAGCGATCGGCGACGGCGTCGTCGTCGCGGACGACCGGATGGAGCTCGCGCTCGAGAGCGGCGCGCCGCTCGCGCTCCCGCGCGGCTCGACTCTCGTCGACTCGGCGCACTCCGATCCGCGGCTCGTCGCGCTGCTCGCCGAGAAGGGCTTCGCGGCGCTGCGCGGCGTCACGGTTTCACGGGTCACTTCGACGGACGCGACGGCACGGCGGCTTGCAAGAGACGGCGCGCAAGTCGAGTCCATGGAAGGCTTCGCCGCGCTGCGCGCGGCCGCGCGCGCCGGGGTCGCAGCGATCGAGGTGCGCGGCATCTCGAATCGCTGCGGCGACCGCGAAAAGAGCGGCTGGAACTTCGCCGCAGGCATCTCCGGGCTGCAGCGCCTGCTCGCCGCGCTCTTCGAACTCGTATGAGCGCCTATACGCTCGCCTATTCACCCTGTCCGAACGACACGTACGTCTTCGGCGCGCTGACGAACGGCCTGCTCGAGGACGCGCCCGAGGTCAACGTCCATCTGGCCGACATCGACGAGCTCAACGACGACGCCGCGCGCGCGCAATTCGCGCTGACGAAAGTGAGCTACGGCGCGATTCCCTTCCTGATGCAGCGCTATCGCATTCTTCCCGCAGGCGGCGCGGTCGGGCGGGCGTGCGGACCGCTCCTCGTCGCGCGGCCCGCAGCGTCGCCGGCGCTCTTCGCCGATTTCGCGCGCAAGCGAATCGCAATTCCCGGCGAGCGCACGACCGCGTTCATGCTGCTCCAGCTCGCGTTCGGACGGCGGCCGCCGACCGTCACGATGCGCTTCGACCGCATCGTCGAGGCGGTCGCGAACGGCGAGGCCGACGCCGGCCTGATCATCCACGAGTCGCGCTTCACCTACCGCGACGCCGGGCTGATCTCGATCGCCGATCTCGGCGAATGGTGGGAGAACATGACGCTGCTGCCCATCCCGCTCGGTGCGATCCTCGTGCGCGACGACGTGAGCGACGGCGAGGCGCGAGCGCTCAACGCCGCGATCCGCCGCAGCCTCGCCTTCGCGCGCGAGAACGACGAGGCGGTGATGCCGTACGTCCGCGAGCACGCGGTCGAGATGAGCGACGCGGTGATGCGCGCGCACATCGGCCTCTACGTCAACGAGTTCACCGACGATCTCGGAGCGAGCGGGCGCGAAGCCGTCCACGCCCTCTTCGCGCGCGCGCACGACGCCGGCATCCTGCACCGGCAGACGGAACCATGCTTCGCAGCCGTTTCCTGACCGGCAGCGCGGCGCTCGCAGTCGCTGCGGGCGCGCGCGTCTCCGCCGAACCGCTGCCGCCCGCGCGAATCGAGCTCGGCGACGAGGCCTTTTTGGCGCGCGTCTGGCGCGACCTCGGCAATCGCAGCGTCGGCGTCATCGCCAACCAGAGCGGCGTCACCTCGCGGATGGAGTCGATCGTTGACGCGATTCTCGCCCACGGGCAAATTCGCATCAAGGCGATCTACTCGCCGGAGCACGGCTTTCGCGGCGACCGCGGTGCGGGCGCGGCGGTCGCGTCGTACGTCGATCCGCAGACGCACCTTCCCGTCTACAGCCTCTAC